>CAZYJA010000040.1:0-13579 GCA_964647245.1 uncultured Syntrophomonas sp.
GGAAACGGTCGATATCCTCCTGGGCTGGCAGCGTGAGGGGCATCAGACAATGGGAGATAGCAAAGCCATCAAAGTTGACCATTACCGGGATATTGATCTGTTCGGCCACGCGGAAGGCCTGCAGAATGGTGTTGAAAACCTCCTGATTGGAGGAACAATGATATTGGATCCAGCCGGTATCGCGCTGGGCAAATGAGTCCTGATGATCGGCCCATAGGGTCCAGGGGGCAAAAACACCCCGGTTGACGTTACACATAACGACCGGCAAACGTCCACCGGAAGCCATATGTAAAACTTCGTGCATATATAAGAGGCCGTTGGCGGAGGTGGCGGTGAAAACCCGGGCACCGGCGGCAGACGCGGCCACAGCAGCGGCCAGAACGCTGTGTTCTCCTTCCACGGGAATGAAGCGGGCGTTCATCTCGCCAGTTTCAACCATGGCGGCAATTGCTTCCATAATGCTGGTCTGGGGGGTGATGGGGTAGCCTGGGACTACGTCTACCCGGGCGCTTTTGGCGGCCAGGGCTGCGGTATAGGTACCGGTTTCCATTCTAACTTGCGCTTTCATTCTGCTACTCCTCCTCCTTTACCATGCTGATGGCGCCGGTGGGGCATTCGGTGGCACACACGCCGCAGCCCTTGCAGTAGGCGTAATCAATAGTAAATTCTTTACGGTCAATGACCGCTTCCGGACAATATACCCAGCAAAATTGGCATTTGGTACATATTTTAATATCAACGACCGGACGGTGGGTTCGCCAGGAACCGGTGTCACCGCCAGCCCCCATGGTCGGCCAGGAAATGGGCCGGTAGGCTTTCGTAACTGATTTCATCTAATTCCATTCCTTTCGCTAATCCGAATATTAAGCCTATACGTTAATCTGCGCTACGGTATTATAAGCCTTGCTGGCGGCGCCCATATTGACCTCGCCACTGCTCGGCCATTTATTCAAGATGGTTTGTTCCATAATATTGTGCGGGATATTTAACACCCGGCAAACCGCGCCAAACAGCGGAATATTGATGAAGGGTCCATCGGCGGAAAATAATCCGGCTTCGCGGGCGATGGCGTCGGCGTCTACCTGCCAGGTAGGGTGCTTCTCCACGGCTTCGGCGTAGGGAGCATTGATGATTACGGTTCCGATATCAGTAATACCTTCACTGACCGCCGCTTGGGTAAGCTTTTCGCTCATCACTACCACATAGTCCGGCAGTTCACATTGACTGTGCGCGTGAATAGTGGTGGGGGACATGCGCACTGCTGCCCGCACCGGCGCTCCGCGGCGTTCCACCCCAAAGAAAGGCAAAGCCTGCCCCTGGGCACCGTTTTCCAGCGCAGCGTGCGCTAGCAAGTGGGCCAGGGTCACGGAGCCCTGCCCGCCAAATCCGTTGATACGTAGTTCTAACATATTGTTCCTCCATTCTTCTATGGTGCTGCCAAAGGTACTTGCTATCTGAAGCTTGCAATGAAACCAGATTTCCACGATTACAATGACTCGTGCAGATATGGCTTGCACATATTATCAAGTTCTGATCTTTGGGCTACCTGATGTTCTGGTGGTCAGACCAGTAACTTAGAACATTATATTATATAAGAACTCCAAAAACTACTAGATAATTACAAATAATTTCAACCGAAACGGGTAAAGTGGTGTGGCATATTGGGATTATGGTAGAATATAGCTGAAGTACAACAAAGGAGATGACTAGTGCTTTTATGAAGAAAATAGTTGATGCGCGTGGCCTGGCCTGCCCGGAGCCGGTAGTAATGACTAAAAAGGCTCTCGATAGCAACGAAGTTCATGAAGTAGTGACTATCGTTGATAACAAAATCGCGCTGGAGAACGTTTCCAGGATGGCCAAAACTTTGAGCCTGGAAAGCATTATTGAGGAACAGGATGGTAATTTTTACATCAATATAACCAAAGGCGATTTGATCCCGCACAAGGATACCTTACAGGGCTGCACCGTACTTATGATTACGAGCAATGTGCTGGGAAAGGGTGATGATAAACTGGGCAGCATATTAATGAAGAGTTTTATGTATACCCTAACCCAGCTCGAGGGTGAGATTAAGACCCTTATCTTTCTGAATAGCGGGGTTATGCTTACTACGGCCGGTTCTGAACTTATTGAACACATCAAAAATCTGGAGGGTACTGGAGTTGGAGTTATTTCTTGCGGAACCTGTCTGGACTATTATGGTTTGCTGGATAAGTTGCAGGTCGGGGTGGTAGGAAATATGTATACTATCGCCGAAGAAATGCTGCAAGCGAGCAAGGTAATTGTTTTGTAATATTGATTTTGGGGTAAATAGTATAAAATGAGGGTGCATGCCCATTTTAAGTAAAGGGGGGATAGTTTATTTGCTGATTGGTATTGATATAATTGATATATCCAGACTGAAAAATGTGCTAAATAGAACTCCGCGCTTTTTAGTACGGGTGTTTACTCCCCAGGAAATAGAATATTGTTACCGCAAAGCGGATCCCTATCCCTCTTTAGCGGCGAGATTTGCGGCTCGGGAGGCATTACGCAAGCTGGATGCGATATTTGTTAAGGGAGTCCGTTTTCATGACACCGAAGTGGTGGTGGATGCAGAAGGCAAGCCACAGCTCATCTTGCATGAAGCCGCCTTGCTAAAGACCCGGGAAGCTAAAATACATGACTTGGCGATAAGTCTGTCCCATAGCCAAGCGCAGGCAATAGCAGTGGTTATTGCCAGTAAGGGGTGATGGTATTGTGAAGCTGTTAAGCGCTGAGCAAATGAGAGATGTTGACCGGCGAGCTACCGAGGAGTATTTGATACCCAGCCTGATACTTATGGAGAACGCTGGTTTACGCGTTTTGGAGCGAATTAAATCCGTTATCGGTGAGTTGAATAATGCCAGGATAATCATACTGGCTGGTAAAGGCAACAATGGAGGCGATGGCCTGGTTTTAGGCCGGCATCTTATTAATGCCGGTGCTCGGGTTGATACTTTCGTCCTGGGTGAACCGCAAAATCTGAGTACAGATGCTTATATTAATTATTCGATCCTGGCCCGGATGACGGATAGTTTGTTTCCCTTAAGGGTTGATGAAGACCTGGAGCGGCTCAGGACGATTCTATGGTCGGCTGACCTTATTGTTGATGCTATTTATGGGATTGGCTTTCGGGGCAGTTTAAATGACTTTGAAACCGGAATAGCCGCAATGGTTAATGGGAGTCGAGCTCTGGTTTTGTCCGTGGATATTCCTTCAGGGGTAGAGGCCGATACGGGCAAGGTGCAGGGAGTGGCAATTAAAGCTGATTATACGGTAACTTTGGCTCTTCCGAAGCTGGGACTTATGGTTGAGCCCGGCAGTGAATATCGGGGAGAATTAACCGTTGCTGATATATCAATACCTAAAAGACTGTTAGAAGATGATAAATTTAAGTTGAACCTGATCAGCGAAGCTATGGTGCAAAGGCTTATAAAACCTCGCTCGCCGGAATCGCATAAAGGTACCTATGGACACGCTCTGGTAATCGGGGGTTCTACCGGAATGACCGGGGCAGTCATTATGACCTCTTATGCGGCTTTGCGAACCGGAGCCGGGTTGGTCACGGCAGCCATTCCCGAGTCATTGCTGCCAATTCTGCAAGCTGCTATTATGGAAGTAATGGGCCGCCCCCTGCCGCAAACCAGTATAGGCACAATTTCGCTGGAGGCACTTCCGATTATGGAAGAGCTGCTGGGCACCGTTTCAGTTTGCGCCATCGGTCCTGGTATGTCCCGCTATCAGGATGCGAATTCAATAATTCGCTCGCTAATCGAGAAATCAGAAGTCCCCATATTGATCGATGCAGATGGACTCAACGCATTGGAAGGAGATACGGCGATATTAAAAGATCGGCCGATTCCGATTGTAATAACCCCTCATCCCGGAGAAATGTCACGTCTAACCGGCCTGGCAATGGCGGATATTCAACAGAATCGCCTGGATATTGCCCGCCACTATGCGGCTGAGTGGGGGATCACCGTAGTTCTAAAAGGCAATAAGACGGTGGTAGCCAGCCCATCTGGGGAAGCGTTTATCAATACGAGTGGGAATCCAGGTATGGCAACGGCTGGCAGCGGCGACGTGCTAAGTGGAATTATCCTGGGGCTTATGGCTCAGGGTATGGAAGCGCCGAGCGCTGCGTGGGCCGGGGTCTATATCCATGGCCGGGCTGGTGATCAGGCCAAGGCCATAAATGGCCAGAGAGGACTCATCGCGGGCGATTTGCTTAATCACCTGCCCCATGTTCTAAACGATTTAGAGGCCAGGTGTTCAGGGGACATTTACAAATAACCATAACAAGGAAGAAGGTCGGAAAATGTTAGCTAAAGATATTATGACTAAAGATGTAATTACAGTCAGACCGGATGAAAAGGTGGAAAAGGTAGCGCAGATTCTGGTGGAAAACCGGATCAGTGGCATACCGGTGGTGGATGCAGATAATCGGGTGCTGGGTATCGTTTCGGAAAAGGATTTAATGATTAAGGCCAGCGATCTCAAAGTTCCGTTTTATCTCACATTATTTGACAGTATTATATTTCTGGAAAATCCCATACGTTTTAATAATAATCTTAAGAAGTATACGGCTTTAGAAGTAAAAGATGCTATGACTAAAAAGGTTATGGTGGTTGAGGAGGACGCTCCGATAAGCGAGGTGGTAGAAATTATGCAAAAGCATGAAATCAACCGAGTTCCCGTGATAAGGCATGGCAAACTGAAAGGCATCATTACTCGTAATGACATCTTAAAGTCACTGGTTGAAAGAGATGGATAAATGCGTAATAAGCTGGGCAGAAATAGACTTAAGGGCTATACGCAGTAATATTGCGAGCCTAAAAGGCCTATTATCCCCGTCGACCCGGTTAATGGCGGTAGTGAAGGCTAATGCCTATGGACATGGTATGGTGGAAGTTGCCGAAGTATGCTTACAAGAGGGGGCTAGCTATCTGGGGGTGGCTACACCTAACGAAGCGTTGACTCTGCGGGAAGCAGGTATCAGTGCACCGATATTGCTTTTAGGATATATGCCGCCAGAATATGCCGAGATTATAGTGCAAAATCGCATCGAAGTCACCGTATTCAGTCTGGATATCGCCCAGGTTTTATCCCAGGCAGCGGTAAAATCTAATCAAAAAGCCTGGCTGCACTTGAAGATTGATACCGGCA
Source organism: uncultured Syntrophomonas sp. (assembly GCA_964647245.1). Lineage (GTDB taxonomy): Bacteria > Bacillota > Syntrophomonadia > Syntrophomonadales > Syntrophomonadaceae > PHAA01. The sequence goes on from CAZYJA010000040.1 coordinate 5,191, forward strand.
TGGGGAGACTGGGTTTTAAGCCAGATACTGCTTCGCTTAAGTTGATTGGGGAAATAAGTCGGCTGCCCGGTATTGTCCTCCAGGGAATATTTAGCCATCTGGCAACCGCAGACCATGCTGATAAGGCTTTTGCCCGGCAGCAGATGGAACTATTCACTAGCTTTGCAGGCAAGTTGGAGGCATCCGGGATATCTTTTCCGCTCCGGCACTTAGCCAATAGTGGGGCAATTATGGATATGCCGGAGACGCATTTGGATATGGTGAGAAGCGGAATTACGACTTACGGCTTATATCCATCATCAGAGGTTAACCAGGAAAAACTCCAGCTTATTCCAGCCATGCGCTTAAAGAGCAGGATCAGTTATGTGAAAACCATACCCCCGGGCCAATCAGTTAGTTATGGCCGCACTTATACCAGTCAGCACGAAACCAGGGTGGCGACCGTATCAATAGGCTATGCCGATGGCTATAGCCGGCTTCTCTCTAACCGGGGCTGGGCTGCAATCAGAGGCATAAAGGTGCCCTTAATAGGCAACGTTTGTATGGATCAGTGTATGTTCGATATCAGCGCGGTAGATAACGTTCAGGCTGGGGATGAGATAATCCTTTTTGGCAGGCCTGAAGATGGGGTAACGGCAGATGATCTGGCAACTGCCATCGGAACCATTAATTATGAAATTGTATGCTCCCCCAGCAGCCGGGTTAGCAGAATTTACATGGAATAAAAACCTTATAAGTAATAATTGGATTTGCGAGCCCCGGGTCTTGTCTATATAATAGGTATAAGATTATAAGTCTGTATATTTATTATGGGGGTGCTCGTTGTGCCAACCTCTAAGAGAATTATTATTTCTATTTCGGATATGCTTCTGTCTGAAGTTGACAGTTTTACAGTTTTGGAAAAACGCAACCGCAGTGAGATTGTGCGGGAAGCTATAAAGTTTTACCTAGAGGAACGTAAGAAAGAATTGATGATTGAGCAAATGAAAAAAGGCTATTTAGAAATGGCGCCGATTAATTTAACGATAGCAACTGAGAGTTCCAGCTTGGAAGAAGAGACTTTGGTGTGGCGTGAATATAAACTGCTGGAGTGATAAAAAATATGATTAAACGAGGCGAAATTTATTTTGCTCAGCTTAATCCGGTGGTAGGTTCCGAGCAGGGGGGCATACGACCAGTTTTGGTGGTGCAAAACGACATAGGTAACCAGTATAGTCCTACCACGATTGTGCTGGCCATAACCTCGCAGATTAATAAAGCCAAACTTCCTACCCACGTAGAGTTAAAAGCGGCTATTTACGGGATGGAGCGTGATTCGGTTATATTAACCGAACAGATACGGACCATAGATAAGACCCGATTAAAACAGAGGATAGCCGTTTTGAAGGATGAATTAATGCAAAAGGTGGACCAGGCTTTAGCAATTAGTCTTGAGTTAACTGAAATATAAAATACATATTAGCATTAGATGACAAAGCAGGTTCTAACTGAACCTGCTTTTTTACGAGGGAGGGGTTTGATGAGGCCGATTATCGGTATTACAGGAAACTTCCAGGCTGAGAACAATAGCTTTTCTCTAAAGGACTATTATGTAGCATCCATCGTGGACGCAGGTGGAATTCCAGTCATATTGCCATCTACCCGGGACGAAAAGTTAACTGCCGAATACCTGGATATTTGTCAGGGATTTTTATTTTCCGGCGGAGGGGACCTTGATCCAGTTTACTGGGGCGATTTCCCCGATCCTAATTTAGGAACCATTGAACCACTGCGGGACTGGTTTGAGCTAAGCCTGGCTCGGCAAGGATTCCGGAGCCATAAAGCCGTTCTCGGGATTTGCCGGGGTTGCCAGGTCTTAAATGTAGCCAGGGGCGGGAGCCTCTGGCAGGATATAAACAGCCTGATGAACCATGATCAAAAAGCTCCCCGAGCCTATTCCATTCATGATATATTTATAGAACCGAATAGCCAACTGCACAGTATAACCGGCAGCGAACGCATCCGGGTAAACAGTTTTCACCATCAGGCAGTAAAAGAAGCGGGACAGAGTTTGATAGTAACCGCCATGGCGGTTGACGGAACCGTAGAGGCGATAGAGAGTCGTGAACATCCATATTACCTGGGGGTGCAGTGGCATCCGGAATGTCTGACGGATGAATACTCCGCCCGCCTATTTACCTCTTTAACGGTTGCAGCCGGGCAATCTCGCACCTGTTTTTAGCCGGGCATATAATGGCAGGTCGGCATCAGAACAGTATGTTGGCTGAATTCATAAATTATAAGGAACTGTCAAGAAATGAACAGGCCAAATTGTATTGCAAATGATTGCTATAGGATGGTTTGATTTCTCGCAAGTTCCTGGAGGAAAAGGGAGGAAACCTTTCATGTTAGCGATAAAAGGTGGCAAGATATTTACCATGGATAAAGCCGGAGTCATAGATAACGGGGTAATATTGGTCGAGGGAGAGCTTATCCATAAGGTGGGCAAAGAGGTTACTATTCCCGATAATAGTCAAATTATTGACGCCGGGGGCAAATATATATGTCCGGGCTTTATCGATGCCCATACTCATATAGGCCTGGAAGAAGAAATATATCGGATAGAGGGAGACGACGTCAATGAAACCACTGATCCGATTACCCCTTATCTTCAAGCTGTGGATGGCATAAATTTTATGGATTTGGCCTTCGGTGATGCCCTGCGGGGGGGAGTGACCCGAACCATGTCTATGCCGGGAAGTGCTAATGTTTTAGGGGGGCAGGCTGTGTTCCTTAAGACCCTGGCGGCTAATATGGAAGACATGGTTTATCGCAATCCCTGGGGCTTAAAGGCAGCTCTGGGCGAGAACCCTAAAAGGGTATATGGTGGGCAAAAGAAAACGCCGACCACGCGTATGGCTAGTGCCAGCCTGCTAAGGGAGGCTTTTTCGATAGCCCGCAGCCTTATGGATAAAGATGACCTTAAAGCCAGGGAAGCTTACCGGAACTCAGCTGTTTTTAAAGTCCTGCGCCGGGAAATGCCATTATTGCTCCATGTTCACCGGGCCGATGATATCCTCACCGCCTTACGGATCAAGGACGAATTTGGGATAGATTTGCTGCTCCAGCATGGAACCGAAGCAGCTCTGGTAGCAGATGAATTGGTCAAAAGAGATGTAGCCGTATTTCTGGGACCCTTGCTAACCACCCGGGCCAAGGTGGAAATGAAGGAAGTTGCTTTTAAGAATGCGGCGTTGCTGGCTGAAAGAGGGGTCAAATTCAGTTTCATAACTGACCATCCGGTAATACCTATCGAACATCTGCGCGTGTGTGCTGCCTTAGCGGTGCGAGAAGGCCTGAGTGAAGAAATAGCCCTGCAAGCGATAACCAGCATACCGGCCCAATTGTTGAAGGTTGAGCAGGAACTGGGATCTGTAACCGAGGGGAAACGCGCCGACCTGGTAATTTTTAATGGACACCCGTTCGATTTCCGTTCCCAGGTGCATAAAGTACTGGTGGATGGCCAAATTTGGGGGGATAGCGTTGAATAAAGGGGATGTGTTTACAGTCTATATGGATGGAAATATGATGACTATATGTGTAATAGGTTCGTATAAAGAAGAATATAGTGGTGAAGAAATGGTTATCCTAGCGGTGGTCAACCAGGATAGTTTAGTGCACATTCCTGCCGATGACCTGGATCTAATATTCCCACAAAAAAAGTACATCAATTAGGAGCTATATAGACACAAGGGGATGTTCTTTATGCTGCTGCCTCTTCCTAAATTGGGGAGGAAGCAAAAAGAACGTCCCCTTGCTTCCTGATCAATAGAACCAAATTTTATTGCTATTATTTACCGCAAGGAGTTTTCCTGCTTTATTAGAAGTAATTCACTAGAGTTATTATAAAGGAGTTGGAGATTTGAAAAAGTGGCTAGGGATATTAGCAGTATTTTGGTTTGCAATTATGTTCATTCCTTCCACGGCCAGCGCAGCCGTATCTTATCCCGCTATTCGCATTGATGGGCAGCTTAGAGTTTTCGACCCCCCCAGTCAAATTGTGAACCAGCGTACGATGGTTCCCCTGCGTTTTGTAATTGAGGATGATGCTTTAAAAGGTATCGTAAAATGGGATGCGAAAACCAATAAAGTAACGGTTGCCTGTAAAGGTAAGAGCTTTGAGTTTGTGATTGGCAGTTCCCGGGTACTTATCAATGGGGTGGCTACCTACCTGGATAGCACTCCCTATTTGTATCAAGATCGAACCTATCTGCCATTGAGATTCCTGGCGGAAAACCTGGGGGGAACTGTGACCTGGAACAGCTCCAAAAGGGAAGTGGGGATAAATTTTAAAGATGTGCCCGCGGTCCAGGATACGGCGGTTTTTGCTTATTATTACTATGGGGGACTCTCTTCTGAGTTACGAGAGAATGCTGATTTGTTCAGCGACATAGCTTTTCGCTGGTTTGAAACCGATGCAGTTGGCAACCTCTTTTATGAATACCAGGATAATTATTCCCAGGTGCTTCAATTTGCCCGCAGTAAGGGGATAAAAACCCATGCCAGTGTGGTATTTATGGACCAGGCCGGATTGCATAAGCTGCTTTCCAGTAAAACGTATAGGGCCAACCTAATCAATAATTTATATGCGGAGGTCCATAAGAATAAATATGATGGGGTTAACCTTGATTTCGAATTTATCGCTGCGACTGACGCCGATTACTTCTCGACTTTTTTACAGGAATTAAAAACCAGATTGGGAAGTGACAAAGAATTAACAGTGGCGGTTTTTGCCCGGACCGCTAAAGATAATTGGCCCACTGGATATGATTATCAAGCTATCGGTAAGATTGTGGATCGAATGGTGGTTATGACTTATGACTACAGTTACAAGACGACTGCGGCAGGACCGGTAGCACCTTTGTGGTGGGTTGAACAGGTAGTTGATTACCTGACCAATACCGCGCGTATTCCGCCATCGAAGCTGCTCTTGGGAATGGCCACTTATGGCTATAACTGGGGTCCGGGTCTCACTACTACCACCGTAACCTGGGATAAGCTGAATCAAGTAAAAAATAGCTATTCGGTAACGGCGCATTTTGATAAGGCCAGTATGAGTCCATATTACACTTACACTGATGCCCAAGGTATTGCTCATCAGATTTGGCTGGAGAATGAACAAAGCCTGAATGAGAAATGGAATGTGGCTGTAGATGAAAATCTGGGGGGAATAAGTTTTTGGAGAATTGGCAATGGTTTCAAAGACCTGTACAAGGTGTTGGAGGATAATTTGCACCGTTAGAAAATCTGGGATCAGGCAATGAAATGCCAAGCAGTTATGGACCATTCACCTGGGGTCACATATAAGTCCTGAAAATTTACATAATAATTCTAGATGATATATAATGAGTAAAACCGCCTATTAGGGCGGTTTTATGTTGGGTATACCAATAAAATAGCGACTAAAGAGTCTTAAATTGAACGGGAGGGGAAAGAATGTCTAATGAACAACCCCGTCTATTTGGTAAATTAGAGGAACCTCGGGTAGAGCCATATATTCCCTTTTTGCCGGGGGTAAAGCCCGAGGAATCATTTCTTGATATAAATGACTATCAGGGTCTGTATGACCTGACCATTAAATGCCATGCTTGCCGTCTGCGCAGTTCATGTGAGCAGGTGGTTTTTGGCGATGGAAATATTAACGCCGATATTTTATTTATTGGCGAGGGACCCGGGCAGGATGAGGATCGACAGGGTAAACCTTTTGTGGGCCGGGCTGGTAAGTTGCTTAACCAAATCCTGGCGGCTGCAGAATTTAAACGGCAGGAGGTATATATTGCTAATGTCGTCAAATGCCGCCCTCCCGGAAACCGACTTCCGCGTCCGGACGAGGTGAAGGAATGCCGCAATTATCTGGAGGCTCAGATCAGAATAATTAGCCCCAAAATTATTGTTTGCCTGGGGTCTCTGGCCTGCCAGACCGTAATCAACCCTAAGGCCAAAATAAGTGTAACCCGGGGCCAATGGTTGGTGCGTAATGGTATCAAGATTATGGCTAGCTATCATCCGGCAGCCTTACTGCGCAACGAAAGTTATAAACGTCCGACCTGGGAAGATTTTAAACTCATCCGGGATGAGTACAAATCTCTCCCCAAAGTCAAAACAGGTGAGGTGCGATAATGCTCATAACAGTTAACAACGAGGAGGACATGCAAAAGCTGGGCCGAGACCTGGCAGGTGTTCTGGGTGAAAATGATGTGGTATATTTGCTGGGGGAGCTGGGGGTTGGCAAAACTGTTTTAGTAAGAGGCTTGGCCCGTGCTCTGGGATATGCAGGGCCCGTAACCAGCCCGACTTTTACCATCATGAATGTGTATCCAAGTACTCCGCCTATCTATCACTTTGATTTCTATCGTCTGGAAAGTCCCGACCTGGCTGATCTGGGCCTGGCCGACTATTTGGAATGCGGCGGAGTATCCTTAATAGAATGGCCTCAGGTAGGGAAGGGAATTTTGCCTCAGGACGCAATTCGGTTGGAAATAACTCTGCAGGATGATGATTATGATGGGGCCCGCCAGGTAAAGATATTGGCACAGGGCCAACCATATCACGATAAGTTAGAGAGGTTGAGGCAAATTGTTGATCTTGGCAATAGATAGCGCTACTCCGGTGGCGGGAGTGGCCTTGTTAGATGAAGACAGATTGATCCGGGAGGTATTTGTCAACTATAAGAAAACTCATTCCGAAACCCTTATGCCTATGGTTGATCAGTTGCTGCAAGATTGTGATAAATCACTCGGAGATGTGACTGCGCTGGCCATAACTGTCGGACCGGGTTCATTTACCGGGCTGCGCATTGGGCTGGCGGCAGTAAAAGGCCTGAGTCTGGCAACCGGAATACCAGTTGTAGCTATATCTACGTTGGATGTGCTGGCGCATAATATTGCCTTCAGCGAAGCTTTGGTTTGTCCGGTGCTAAATGCCCGTAAACAGGAAGTATATACGGCTTTTTATGATAACTATGATTATTATCCCCATAGAGTCAGCTCAGAAATGGCCTGTTCCCCTCAGGAATATTGTGATTTGGCCATGATCAAAGCTGAGGAGATGGGGAAGACCAGGATAATAATGCTGGGGGATGGATATTATCCCTATAGTGAGTTATTTGCTGACAACTTGGGAGCCAAGCTATTATTGGCTCCCTCCCATTTGATGTTGACCCGGGCCTCGGCCCTGGGAAGTCTGGCCTGGAGGCGGGTAAGCCGGGGGGATTATGATGATGCTCTAACTTTGCGCCCCACCTATATCCGGCTATCAGAAGCAGAAATTAAGTTAGGGGCGGTCAAGGAATAACCGAGCAGATTAGGCTTTGGTATCTGGATCATCAGTGAAGTAAGGGGAAGTATCGTGCTGAATAATAGCTACCTGATTAGAAAAATGACCATGCAAGACTTGGATGAGGTAATGATTATCGAGCTTGAATCATTTACCCTGCCCTGGTCCCGAGAATCTTATGAAGCGGAATTGCAAAACCAGTATGCCAGTTACTTTGTGTGTGATTATGCCGGCGAGGTAGCAGCTTTCGCTGGTATGTGGACGGTTTACGAGGAGGCCCATATTACCAATGTGGCAGTGGGCCAGAAATTTCGTAATTTAGGCATGGGTCGGAACCTGATGCTGGAAGAGGAAAGGCAAGCCCGGGCGAAAAGGGCGGAGCGGATTCTCCTGGAAGTTAGACCTTCTAATTCGGCAGCCTTGGCAATGTACCAGAGCCTGGGGTTTGTTCCGACCAGTATTAGAAAACAGTATTATTCGAATAACCAGGAAGATGCCCTGATTATGACTAAATATTTGGACTAAAAGAATAATTCCATTATAACGGGGAAGCAGGTTAGATAGGATGAAAGATATCTTTATTCTGGGTATAGAAACCTCCTGTGATGAAACGGCAGCCTCTATTGTAAAAAACGGACGGGAGGTTTGCTCCAATGTTATCAATTCACAGATTTCGGTCCACCAACAGTTTGGCGGGGTGGTGCCCGAGGTAGCTTCGCGCAAACATATTGAAAATATTGCCGCAGTTGTCAACCAGGCTTTTGCCCAGGCGGGATTAACCCACCAGGAAATAGACGCGGTGGCGGTAACCACCATGCCGGGTCTGGTGGGAGCTTTGCTGATTGGTTTGTCCTTTGCCAAGGCTTTTGCCTATGGTTTAGGTCGGCCTTTGATTGCCGTAAATCATTTGCAGGGACATATCTATGCTAATTTCCTGGAGCATAGCGACATTGAATTTCCAGCAATTTGCCTGGTAGTATCCGGCGGCCACACGAGCCTCTTGTACATGCGAGGGGTTAGTGATTATGAAATTATAGGTTCGACCAAGGACGATGCTGCGGGGGAGGCCTTTGAT
>CAZYJA010000041.1:0-2561 GCA_964647245.1 uncultured Syntrophomonas sp.
ACCGAGGAGCAATTCAACGCTGAGATTGAAAAAGGCTTGGTTGATTTAACCGCCGGGAAGGTCGTATCCGCAGAGAGCGTCGCGGATAGAATGCGCCGGGATTATGGGGTATGAGCGAGTGGAAAGCAGTATATACCGAGAGAGCTGAACGCGATCTGACAGATATCTTTGAGTATATCGCGTTCACACTGCTTGAGCCGGAAACCGCTAAATATCAAGCGCGGCGTATTATGGACGCGGCGGCAAAACTGAATGAGATGCCGTTTCGCTGTCAGCTAGATGAAAAAGGGCCGTGGAACAGCAAGGGACTGCGTTTTCTGCCCGTGGATAACTATCTGGCATTCTATCTGCCGGTGGAATCAAAAAAGACCGTTGCGATTATCAGAATTATGTACGGCGGACGGGATATTGAGGAACAGTTAAAGCGGACTGATTTAGGCGAGTAAACTGATGAACTCAAGAAATAAATAGTATCTATCACAATGGCCAGCAATCTCATTCTCAATATCCTAACGTATATGTACCGTAATTACGGCAGATAATTTTATCACTCTTTTCAGCAAATATATGCATTCCTTCCCGATTACCCTCGGCATATGCCTTTTTCAGATTGGCTCTATCAAAATGGGTCAGTTCAATACGATCTGAATAAGTTATACTGGGGTTCTCTTGTCAAGGTACCTGTTATTAAATGCTTACATAAATTATATATAAATTATTTCAAAGTGGAATGCAGGAAATCTTCTTGCTTATCTCGAAAACCAAAAGAATTTTATTACACAGGAGGGAAAACATGGATAATAAAGTTAAGTGGCTAGGCCACGCTGCCTGTCAAATCACCAGTGCCCAGGGCAAAGTTATTCTAATTGATCCCTGGATTACCGACAACCCCAGTTGTCCTATTAAAAAGGAAGACCTGAAAGCGGTGGACCTGATCCTGGTTACCCACGATCATTTCGATCACCTGGGAACGGACATACCCGATTTGGTTAAGGCCACAGGTGCAACCTTGGTGGTGCAGCCTGAACTGGCAAACAAACTGCAGGACAGCGGGGTCAGCGCCGCCAATATCATTTACGGTATGGGTATGAATATCGGTGGTACAGTGGAAGTAGCCGGCATCAAGATAACCATGACCCAAGCCTTCCATTCCGGCAATCCAGTGGGCTTTATCCTACGTATGGAAGACGGTAAAACCATCTACCACGCTGGTGATACGGGGATCTTCGAGAGCATGCGGCTCCTGGGTGAGTTATATAACATTGATCTGGCTTTATTGCCCATCGGCAGTGTCTTTGTAATGGATCCACTACAGGCAGCCACCAGTTTAACCCTGCTTAAGCCGAAAAAAGTGATACCTATTCATTACCGCACATTCCCCATCCTGGTTCAGGACGCAGGAGAGTTCGTCAAGCTGGCTAAGGAGAAAGCCCCAGCGGTAAATGTCCAGGTGGTTGAGCCGGGACAGGAAGTGGTAGTCTAGATATGGTGGATTAATATACAGGAAGTATTAAATATACTGTCAGATAACAAGGATTCCTGATATCTTTGCCGAAACATGTAAATAATGGTACCGCTGGATTATGATGTTTTCGGAGGAGTTATCATGGTGGGAATGATACCAGATATCAATCCAATATGCGTTGAGAACGATCGGGAAAGTCATGACATCTTTGCTTATCAGCTAGCGTCAATAGATTTGGATTGCCTGGAGGCCTTACTTTTAAAAAGTATAGGTCTCTTTTTTTATTGAGAATATGCCAGTATCCCAACAGTGACTGAATAGGGGGCTAATTAAGTGATCAAAAAAAATAGAACCGCAGCGATGGCGGAAAGTACTATCAGACTCAGAAATTTCATTGCCGTAAACCCTGATTTAGCTCAAGCAGAAGTAATGAAAGCTATAAAAGTTGGGAGCGAAGCCAGCCTGTATAGTCTTTTGTTGGGACTTGCCGATGATCAGGAGCTATGCGTAAATGGTGAATTTCATATCCGCAAAGATGGTAAACGGCTAACTATAGATGACCTGGAGGAATTCTTAAGCAATTATCCGGCCCAGGAAAAGGTGGGTCCTAAGCTGGCAGAGCGACTGCTCTACCTGTATTGCAGTCTGCATAACGCTGGTCCCTATGGGGGATTAACCTTTGCAGGTATAAAGAATATTTACATGCAATTATATAAAGATAACGGAGGCAAGGTACCGAAAGTAGATGCCCTGAAGCGCATGATTTACCGGGATATAACGGAATTTGAAAAAATACATATTGGGATAGAACGACCGAAAAGCAGGAGCAAACGGTATTGCCTGCAGGAAAAATATTTACCCAAGCTGACCGCGGAAAGTGCAGCCGCAGTTTATGTGAGTATGCTGCTTTATCGCGATACCCTTTTGGATGAAGCCACCTTAGGCGCCAAGGGGGAAATAGAAAAGGCATTTTTCAAAGGATTTCCGGAGCGTTCCAGGGTGCTAAAAGAACGAATCTATGTACTGGGGGATACCCTGGCAAATCCCCAGGAGTTTGGAAACATAATAGGCAGATTAATTCGAGCGGTGGGCGAGT
>CAZYJA010000041.1:2571-13514 GCA_964647245.1 uncultured Syntrophomonas sp.
ATATGAATAACGAGGGAGAGGCATCGGACCGGTTGCTGGAACCGCTGGGCTTAATTTGCAAGCGGAATGTCTGGTACCTGATAGCGAGGAAGATGAGTAGTAATGAAAATCGGACTTATCGGGTAGATCAGATTTTAAGCCTTGCTGTTCGCGATAGCGAGAAGTTTGTTTATCCCGATGAATTTTCCCTGGCTGATCATATTAGCTGCAGTTGGGGAGTCTTCTATAACGATGAAGTTAAGATCGTGAAGCTGAGGTTTTCCCGAAAAGTTGCGCACCGGGTAAAAAATCTGCGTTACCATCCCAGCCAGAGAATTATTGAAGAATGTTCCGATGGTTCAGTAATAATTGAGTTCGAAGTATGCGGCCTGGTGGAGATGCAGAGCTGGATCTTGCAGTGGGGGTCACAGGTAGAGGTGCTGGAACCATTGGCATTAAGAGCAGAGATCTTGCAGACAGCGCAAAGTATTGTTGAGAAATACGGAGCCAAAAGCAAAAGACAGCGGAACAGGAAAATTAAATGATAATTTGCAGCTCGGTGACATGATAGTGTCTCTTATAAGCTCTAGAATATCTTAATCAGCGAGGGTAATCGGCAACATTTCGGAAGGTGTGGGGTGTTACATGAAAATACTATTCGGTATGCACCTTGACGGTGCAGCCTGGAGCAGTCAATCCGCATCAATAGGCGAGGTCAGGACGGGGCCTATGGGTCTGCTGACCATTTTGGAGACTCGGCTGGGGCTTTCCGGGCTACCTATACATCCAGTAAAGCGTATTGACGAATACATGCAGCGCATATCGCAGATTGATCATGAATCTGCCTGGTTTCATAAATCCTTTTCAGTTGATCCATGGTCTACCGCCAGGCAACTGTTGGAATGGCGTGATGAACTGATTGAAAATGGATGGCAGGGAAAAATTGAAACTACTGCTTCTCCGCGCCTAAATGCGCTGGCTGACCTGGAAAATGTTGGCCTGCCGCTTTCGGTCGGGCGGTCGGACAGGCTGCGGGAAGTAATCCGGCGGCTTGAACAGAATCTAAAAGTGCCGATTGGTTCGATTGAACTCATTGAACCCGTTGATATATTGCCGCCAGTGTGGCAGGACCTGCTGAAAAAACTGCAGAATCAGGGCACTTATATCCATATACGGCAGGAGGATGGGAGGGAGCAGACCGGCAACCTGGCTTGCACCCAGGCGGGCTTGCGGGGCACGGTGGATAATAAAACATTGTCACCTCAGGATGATTCCCTTATATTGCTCCAAGCTGACAACGAGTGGGAAGCAGCGGAACACCTGGCGCTCTGGCTGGCCTCCCAACCGGAGGCAAATAACCTGGTAACCATAATATGCGGCAGCGATACGAATGTTTTGGATCAGGCCTTAAGGCGGCACGGACTTCCGCGGCTGGGCCGGTCCGAAGCATCACGCTGGCGTGAAATACAGCAGGTTTTGCCTTTGATGCTCTCTAATGCCTGGAAGCCGGTGGATATTCGTTTGCTGGTGGAATTGCTCTCTTTGACTGAATCGCCGCTGCCGCGCTGGGTTTGCCGGACTTTGCTGAATGCTATAAACAAGGAACCCGGGGTGGGCGGCCAGGCATGGAATAATGCCTTGGAAACAATTGAGGCCCAGCGTAAAGAGAAACTGGAAGCGAAGCAAGATCCCCAGCAGGAAGAGAAGGCTAAGGCTTATGTAAAAGCAATCAATAGCTTGCTGGTGGAGGAACGATATGATCCTAACGATGGCATTCCGGAAGAAAACCTGCGCAAACGCTGTCAGAAAGTTATTGAATGGCTGAGCTGGAAGCTGGGCGACGATCCGATGCTGGTTGAAGTGGTTGGTCACGCCCGTCAGTTGCAGGAGTTGTCAGTCGGCAAAGGCCAAATTGCCCGCATTACTCTGGAGAGAATGCTGGACACCATAATCGGAGCCGGCAGTTATGCCGATGACAGCTGCGAAGAGGCGGCTCCATGGCAGGTGGTTGACCATCCGGGACAAATAGTAGATCCATGCGGTGAAATAATATGGTGGGGGTTTAATGATCCCATGATCAAATCGCCGACTTACTGGACCGATCACGAGCGCAGTGATCTTTGGGCAGCCGGGGTGCAAATAGAAGAATCCCCAGCATTTCGCCGCCGGGAGGCCAGTGCCTGGCAGCAGGGGGTTATGCATGCAGAAAATAGATTTATAGCGATTTACATAGCTCAGTTGGACGGAGCAGAAGTCTTTCATCATCCTTTTTGGGATACGATTTGCTATGCGGCAGCCCGGGCGGGTAATAGTCTATCGGAAGAAGAAGTGCAGACTTGTCTGATGAGAGAATGCAAAAAATATGACTGCCTCCAAGAATGGGAGTTTGCCGGGCGCAAACAAACCCTGAGAGATGTGCTTGAAGAAAAGCCGGCGGAGTATATTGCCAGCCATACCGTATCTCCGTCAGTTATTAAGGCCCCGGCTCAGTTGTCGTACAGTCAAATAGGCACTATGATTGCCTGTCCGCTGAAGTGGGCGATGCAATACCATGCCGGCCTTCGTTTGTCAGAGAGCCAGACTATTCCTTCGAGCAATCAAATGCTGGGTACCCTTTGCCATAGAATCGTGGAGATATTATATTCTGATGGCAGGCAATGGAATATGAATGATGCGGCCTGGGAAACCGGGCGGCTGTATGATGATTTAATTCCTTCCATGGCATCGGAACTTCTGCTGGAGGGAAATGCAATCGAAAACCTGCGCTGCCGGGCGGGAATTATAGAGGCAGTGCGGCAGCTGGTGGAATCGATAAACCGTCTGAAGTTAACGGTTGAGAAAACTGAAGCCCCGCTGCAGGCTAAGATCAATGACATACCGGTTATCGGCTATGCCGATTTGTTGCTGCGGGATGCAGACGGACATTCTTTGATACTGGACCTGAAGTGGTCTTATTCCAGCAAATATTACCGGCAGGAAGTTGAAGCGGGAAATGCTCTGCAGCTGGCGGTTTATGCCTGGATGTTAAGGACCGCCGAACCCACTCAAGACATACATAGCGGTTACTTTATGTTGGCGCAGGGCCAGCTTATCAGTGACAGTTCCTGGTTAGCAGGTGAGGCGATAGCCTCTCCGCGTACCCTTGAAGAGGTCTGGGATATGGCTGTAGCTGCATTGAATAATGATTTGCAGCAACTAGGTGATGGCTCGATTGAAGCCAGAGGGGTCAAAGAACTACTGGCTCAAAACGAGTACGGTAAAAGCGCAGAAAAAATCAATGAAATGTTCCAGGAACAGTGCCTGGCCAAAGGAATGCTATATAGGAAACCACAATGCGGGTACTGTGATTATAGCCGATTATGCGGTCTATAGGGAGGTTAGGGCATGAAAAATATCGAGTTGATCAATGCCAGTGCTGGTTCCGGCAAGACATATAGTTTGACCGCGCGAATTGTAGATAAGTTTAAAAGCGGAGTTGCTCCGGAAGCGTTAATGGCCACTACATTTACCAACCGGGCGGCCGGTGAACTGCGTGAGCGAATTCGTGCCCAGCTTTTACGCAATGAGCAGGTTGAGGCAGCAGGGCGAATATATGATGGCTTTATAGGGACAGTAAACAGTATCTGTGGTCGTTTGCTCAAGGAATATGCTCTGGAGGCGGGGATGTCGCCGGCAATTGACGTTATGCCTGAAGATGATGGCCATCGAATATTCAAGATCGCTATCGATAGTGTAATCAATACCTACGCAAGCCAGATGGAGCCAGTTGCCAGACGCTTGGAGTTAAACGGCGGAGGTAATAGCAATCAGAAAAAAGCAGAATGGCGTGATCATGTCAAGACTATTGTCGATCTGGCTCGAAGCAATCGTATTAGGCCCGATGAGCTGCGGGCTTGTTCTGCAGCTTCATGGGCATCTATACAGGTTATTCTGGGGCAACCGTCCGCAAGAGACCTTGATGGTGAACTGAAAGAAGCGACCCAGTTGGCGATTAATCATCTGGATAGGGTTGGGGATTTAACCAAGACTACCCATAATGCTTTGACATTTCTGAAAGACTGCAGTAAACGAATCAACAAGCTGCCCTGGAGCGATTGGATACGTCTGGCCAAACTGAAGACAGCTAAGGATGGACAGGATATAGTTGCTCCGGTTAATGCCATTGCGGATCAGGTCCTGCAGCATCCTCGGTTACAAAATGACCTTAAACAAATTATCGAAGGTGCCTTTGCATGTGCGATTCTGGCTTTGGAAGGTTATGAATTATTCAAGCGCGAGCATGGCCTGATGGATTTTATTGATCAGGAAACCAGGGTACTGGATCTGGCCCAGCATAACGAAGCATTTCGCAACTCATTACGTGATCGGATTCAGCTGCTGATGGTTGACGAATTTCAGGACACCAGCCCGATACAGCTGGCCCTATTTTTGGCCTTGCATGAACTGGCTGAGACTTCAGTATGGGTTGGTGATCCCAAGCAGGCGATTTATGGTTTTCGGGGAACCGATCCCCAGCTAATGAATGAAGTTGTGGCCTTGCTAAAAGCGACTCGTGTTTTGGGAAGTTCCTGGAGGTCGCGGGAAAACCTTATAAATTTCACAAATGCGATATTCTCAGAAGTGTTTCATGAAATGGGAAGAGAGAAGGTATGCTTAAACATACCTGCTGAGCGAGTTCAACAGGCCCAAGATGGCTGGCTGGAAGCATGGCATTTGCAGGCTAAGAACAATGATGAAGAAGCCATAGCGGTGGCTAGCGGTTTGCGGAACCTTATCGGACGCATACCAGGGATAAAGCCGGGAGGTATAGCCGTTTTTTGCCGAACCAATGAGAAATGCCAAGCGGTGGCAGGCAAGCTGGAGCAGCTGGGGATCAGGGTTTCAGTCGGACAGGGATCACTGCTGGATACCAGAGAGTGCGGGCTGGCTATGGCTGCGCTGCGCTATATGAATAATCCCGGAGATACGGTAGCCTTGGCGGAAATCATCCATAAGTGCCCCGAGTATAATGAGAATTGGTTAAAGGATTTGATGAATGATCCCCCCGCAGCCAAAAAGCAATGGCAAACTTACCCGCTGATTACGAATCTAAGCGAAGGTCATAATCAGATGAGCCACTGGACCCCTATGGAGGCCCTAGAACAGGCCATCAGCCGTATTAATCTTCTCCGAACCGTGAAATCATGGTCTAATCCCCGATTGGTTACATCCAATCTTGATGCCCTGCGAGGAAACTGCCGGGCATACATCGATCAGTGTGCATCCCATCGCTCTTCGGCAACTGTTGATGGATTGCTGGCTTATCTTAGGGATGCGGTTCCGGGCCAAGCCCAGGGAACGGGAGATCTTACCGTAAAACTGCTGACCTATCATGGTGCCAAGGGTTTGGAATGGCCCTGGGTTGTGCTGACCGGGCTTGATGCCGAACCGAGGGATAACGTATTCGGCGTGCATATTGAGGCAGCACCCCAGTTTGACCCGGCTGATCCCCTCGCCAACCGAAAAATACGCTATTGGCCCTGGCCTTTTGGTGATCAGAAAAAATATCCCCTGCTGGACCAAAAAATAGATGGCCTGGAGCTTAAAGATATCATTAGGGATATGGCCGAAAGGGAAGCGCAGCGTCTAATGTATGTCGGCATGACCCGGGCCAAAGATGGAATGGTCATGGGCATTCGAAAGACCTCCCAAAAAAGCGGCGAAAGCTTGAAAACAGCCTGGCTGGATATACTGAAGGGTGCTGACGGAAGCAGGGTTATGGAATTGAATACGGATAAAGACTGTCGGGAACTCCGGGTAGGCAAGGCCTATATTCCTATCTCAGTTTATGAATTCGGGACGGAGATTATTGACCCGGATGGTCGAGCAGCAGAGACCCAGTATTTACCGGTTTTATCCGGTGTGGCCAATAATTATCTGGCGGCCAGGATTATGCCTAGCGCTCTGCAAGCAGATGTTGATAGTGGCGTAAAGGTGGCTATAATTGAAAACTTGAATGCCAGGATCCAGATAAAAGGCAAGCCAGAGATGGATGCACTGGGAAATGCCATTCATACCTATTTGGCTGTCGATTGCGGCCGCTTGATGGGTGAACAGCAGCTGGAATTGGCACAAGGATTAATCAAGCAATGGGGAGTTGCAATGGCGATAGAAGCATCAGAACTAGTGGCATCAGGGCAGCGATTGATTGAATTCATTGACCAGCGTTACCCTGAATATCAGGCCTTCAGGGAATGGCCCATATCGCTGCGGAATAATGAAGGTCAGCTGATGCAGGGCTGGATTGATCTGTTGCTGGAAATGCCGGAGGGCTATGTAATCATTGATCATAAAAGCTATCCAGGTCAAGATTCCGAGGAACGGGCCAAAAAGTATGTACCTCAGCTTAGAGCATATAAAGAAGCGGTGGAGAAAGCAACCGGCAAGCCGGTGATTGACACATTGCTGCACCTGCCGATTAGCGGTATGGTACTAAGGGTATAGCAATGATATAAAAATTATTGCACAAACAAGGATTTCTCATTTCTTTGCCGAATTATGAAAATAATGGAACTAATGTATTATGTTGCTGCGAAAGCTTGTTGGTCACTGTTTTAAACCGAGCATTAGATTCAATCGGTCTAAAACGTTTTAGGTGATATCTAATTTAAGAAAGGAGGATCGCGGAAATTATGTCATTAGTTTGTCCGACCCCGCAACCATGGTACAGAGTTTATCAAAGCCTCAAGGACTTTGCGGCCAATAATCCCTGTAACCCTTCGTTGCCACCTATTCCATTAATTCTGAATGGCTGGGTGTATAGTAGTGATTTTGATAAGATGCTGCGATGGAAAAAAACTATTGAATGGACACGTGCAAATGGATGTTCTTTTATTGTAGAAAATATTCCGGAAAGTGATTTTTATTCTACATTCGAAGTAGTCCAGATCTAAACCGGTTTATTAAGTAGAGCGTTATATGGAAGGTTCCCATTAGAGACTCATAATATAGAAAAAAACTGCTTCATTGCTTCATATAGAATAACGATTCAAGGGACGAAGCCATGAAACGTACGGTTAGAGGAACTTGCAAGTCCTGTCCAACCTATCGGTGAAAAGAGAAGCTACTTGTCATGACTTCGCGGGCCGTGGCCCACAGCTAGGGAGCCTGGCCCGGGAAGGGGGTAGCTTGGTCCGGCACTCCTTCCGGTCAATCCACCATTTGCGCATCAACTTCATATATATGGGTATTCTTGGCAAAGCTTAAGGCCACCGCTTCTTCCATAGTGTAGATGCTTTTTTCTTTGCCCATTAACCATTTGGCAGCATAAATAGCACCCTGACCAAAAGCGGCTCGGTTTAGTGATTCATGGATAATTCGGATAGTTTGATTAGGGAGCCCGAAAACAACCTCATGTTTTCCTACTATACCTCCAACTCGAATCGAATTCACATGTTGTTTTCTATCCAGTCCCAAGTCTTCAGCGATTCTTAGCGCCGTTCCCGAGACATCCCGTTTTTCTCGAAAATGTTCGTCGATGATTTCAATATCGGCATGGGGGGCAATTCTTTGCAATACCTTGGAGGCCTCAATTAAAAAATTGATACCCAGAGTGATGTTGGGCGAATACAAAATCGCGGTGTGTTGACTAAGATCTTTAAGCTGTTCCAGGTGTCCTTTGTCATAATTGGAGATGGCCGAAACTATGCGGGTTCCCTGAATGGCTGCATTTTTATATTCTTCCACCGCACTGGCAGATGAGAAGTCAATGATTACATCAACAAAATTATCATTATAAAAATTATCAAAATCAATATTCTGGTAAGAAAATATCTTGCCCTCATCATGATCAAAACCCAGCAAGCGACTCGCATATTCACCTTCATTTTTAGTGGATTGTCTTTGTACCCAGCTTAAAATACAGTCTGCATCCTTGATTATCTCCTGGGCAACAATGGAACCCGTCTTTCCAAAGCCAAACATTCCCACCCGAATTTTCATTATAAATCCCTCCTAACGCTTGTATTAATTCATCATTGGCCATAAAAATAGTATAAAAAATAATCGCTCCTTTGTAATACGCTGGGTTTATAACATTATTTACAGTATACATAATATTGAGGTAAAAATATGTAGAATTAAGGTCATTGATCCTGGAAGCAGAGCTGGCAGGATAGGATCATGGTACCGTTACACCTTGATATAAGCGGTTAATTAAAGTAATTAACTAACCTTAGACTCATCTTTCGAATAAGGAGGATGGTTAACAACTGCTCCCTAGGCAGTGGTTATTTTAAAAGATTTGAATATATGGGTGAGGAAAAGCGGGATCTAGCCTTCCTCACCCGATGAAAATTCCGGATAGTGTCTTTAGGCTTCCACCAGATCATAAACGGACACTTCAAAACGTTGGTTGGTATTCAGGTTTTGAACTTGAATTCTATCGTCATTGATCTTTTCTATCCAGATAGGCGAACCATGGTGGTGTACTTCAATGACCCCTAAGGAATTAAAAATTTCCACAGCTCTATTGATATTCATGTATGCTATCCCCTACTTTTTTTGCTTAGCATTTCTCAAAGTAAGAAATATTATTTATATCCCTAAGGTTCGGACCATAAATCGCGGTTAATTTCTGCAGGATTAATAAGAGTATAGAATAATTTGCCAGTAATCTGGGCTATCAATGATAAATTGCCAAAATGGTGCCTAGCACAAGGATTCCTGCTAACTATGCCGAAATACCAGAATAATGGCGCTATTGGTTGGCACTTGGGGAATGAGATACCCTGGAACCATGCAGGGTACGCTTTTAAGGAGGAATTATGGGTGAACCGACAACAGATTATGGGTGGATTGCTGGGAGTAATAACTGGTGATGCAATGGGGCTGCCGGTGCAGTTTACTTCTCGCTTGGAGCGGAAGCTAAAACCGGTACAGGATATGCAGGGTTGGGGAGTTTTTAAGATGCCGCCCGGCAGTTTTAGCGACGACGGTTCACTGACCTTGTGTCTGGCGGAGAGTCTCACTGAGGTCGGGCTAGATCCGGAGGATGCTGCCCGGCGCTTCCTCAGCTGGTATACGGAGGGTTATTGGACCCCAGCTGGATATGCCTATGATATTGGCAGCACTACCACTCGGGCCATGGAACGTCTGAAAAAGTGTGTGACCGCCCTGGAAGCCGGGCCCAAAGGTGTCAGGGATAACGGCAATGGTTCCCTGATGCGGATCTTGCCGGCTGCTATTTATCTGGCAGGGGCAAGGCCGGTTGAATTAGCCCGGGATATCTGGAATATGTCCCGGATTACCCATGGGCATCCCCGGGCTTGCTCGGCCTGTTACCTTTACGCTCTCATGGTGCGGGAGTTATTAGCCGGGTTGGGTCCCCAGCAGGCTTATGAACGGATTTGTAACCTCCCGGAAGAGATACTGACAGCGGGAATTGCGGCTGAGGCAAGAGAGTGCTATGCGCATATCCTGGGAGGCAAGCTCCATGAACTGCCTGAAAAAGATATAAAATCGGACGGGTACGTGGTCCACACCCTGGAAGCGGCCCTGTGGTGCCTGCTGCTACATGATGACTTTGCGTCTACCATACTGGCAGCCGTAAACCTGGGAGAGGATACAGATACTGTAGCCGCAGTAACCGGAGGCCTGGCGGGAATCGTCTACGGCCTGGATGGTATACCTGCAGGCTGGCAGCAGGCCTTGGTTCGTCGGGATGAAATACTAGCTCTGGCCCATAATTTTGCAGATAAGGTAATGGACAAGGTGCTCTGAAATTACCGGGCATACAATCTGCCTTCACTGTGAACTAGTCGAGCATTTTCATGAATATGATATTGATATGAGGTGCCGATCAGTTGGTAAGTGAATATTGCCTGGAATGTAGGCGAAAATGTCTGGGGTGAGTTGATATGAAATGGGTATTTGTATATGGGACTTTAATGGAAAATTGCTCTAACCATGAACGCTATCTTAAGGGTCAAAAATATCGGGGTCAAGCTGTTCTCTCAGGCTACGCACTATATAACCTGGGGCGTTTCCCGGGAATTGTTCCCGATGTAAATGAACAGGTTTTGGGTGAGCTTTACGAAGTCGATGCCCGGACTCTTAAGCGGTTAGATCTTCTGGAAGACAATGGGCGGCTTTACATTCGGAAGACGACGGAGGTTTGGCTGGAAGATAAAAGGATTAGAGCCGAAGTATACGTTTGGAATGGAAGAGTTCGCAAAGAGGACAAAATAGATTTTGCCTCTCAGCCCTGGACTGACGGACATATAATGGGGAGACAAACTAGGGGATGATATTTATCATGAACTATAAATAGGTGGATTTAGGGAGAAATAATAGTCAAATCAGGTATAATTACCGTAAATTGAATAGTTGACCACTGGTTGTTAATTCCCGAATAATTGAAAAAGAGGACGGTTATCATTAAAACCTCTCTGTAAATTGAGGACAAAGAAAGGGGAGAAACCATTGAAAAAAGTAACCATGTTTACCTCCAAAACCTGACCCCATTGCAAACCAGCGAAAGAGTTCCTTTCGCAAAATCGAATTAGCTTCGTTGAAAAGGATGTCAGTGTCGATATCGAAGCAAGCCAGGAGCTGGCGCGGAGAAATATCCGAGGAGTGCCGGCATTTCTAATCGGTGAAGATGTCGTGGTGGGATTAGACAGGGCCAGGATACTGGAGCTTGTCGATCATAGGGTTATTGAATGCGAACAATGCCACACCAAGCTGCGCGTACCGATTGACAGGGGCTCCATCACAGTTACTTGTCCGAAATGTAAAAACATTTTTAGTTGGAGGCCGTGATAACTGAGGAGGTTGATGAGCTGAGTCATATAATCGTGCCAATTGATTGAATGAACCAACTTGGATCAGCATCACATTTTGCAGTAAAAATCCGAATTATAGCTCAAGTAATACAAATTTGTAGAAAAATATAGTTCCATAGTCCTGCGCGATATGCTATTGTG
>CAZYJA010000042.1:0-1533 GCA_964647245.1 uncultured Syntrophomonas sp.
AATACTTTGCAGTAAATCTGGTGTCCCCCCGAAATGTACCGCTTCAGTTACCACTGACAGGACCGGTGCACCCGCAGCTGCCAGAGCTTCAGCCATTTTAACCGGGTCCCGTCCCTGCAAGAGGTCACCTTCCCCGGGTGACCTGCTTTTTATATCTGGGATAACGGGTATCAGACCGGAGTGATGTTGGTTCCACAGGGTGGTGGAAAATTTATGATTGAAGTTCTGCATACCTCTTCCTCTTTTCTGTACTCTTACCGCAACGATTTGCAATCTTGTGAAGCAGTAATTAGCTGGTTTAGTTTATTTTGGGCTCTTCCGCTATCAATAATTTCGCCCGCTAATTGTATTCCTTCAGCGAAGGAGGTTGTTTTTTCCCCGATCAGTAAGGCGCCGGCGGCATTTAAAATGACTGCCTGACGACGAGGTCCCTGGTTTCTGCCGGAAAAGACATCCCGGATTACGGTCGCATTAACTTCCGGGGTTCCGGTGCAGATATCTTCGAGCCTGCAGCGGGTTAGGCCAAAATCTTCCGGTGCAATTTCGTAACTTATAATTTTGCCGTTCTGTATCTCATTAATTCTGGTTTTGCCCAGCAGAGAGATTTCATCCAGACCATCCAATCCATGTACAAACAGGCCTCGGGTATAGCCCAGAGACAGTGCCACCTGGGATACCACATCCAATAACTCGGGCTTGTAGACACCTAATATATGCCGCGTAGCTCGGGCCGGATTGATGAGGGGCCCAATAATGGTGTAAAAAATGGTCTTAATTCCCAGTTCCTGCTCCGGCGGCAGGACTTTGTGCATTACCGGATGAAATAAAGGCGCATAAATAAAAGCAATCCCAATTTCTGCGATCAATTTTTCTACACCCCGGGGGGAAAGATTTATTTCCACCCCCAGGGCTTCCAAAACGTCAGCGCTGCCGGACAGGCTGGATATCGACCGGCTGCCGTGCTTCGCCACTGGAATCCCCGCTGCCGCTGCAACGATGGCTACGGCAGTGGAGATGTTAAAGGTGCTAAGTCCTCCGCCGGTACCACAGGTATCCATGAGTTCATCATTAACCTGCGGAGCAATCTTCTCACAATTGTCACGCATAGCCTGGGCAATGGCCGTTATTTCGGTAAGAGTTGGCCCTTTCATTAACAGCGCAACCTGAAAACCAGCGATCTGCACATTGCTAAGCTCGTCATTTTTAATGGCCACAATCAAACTGTAGGCTTCCTCGGCCGTTAAATCTTCTCGGGCAGTTAACTTTCTCAAAACATTCTGTATCAAATCTCTCACTCCTTAAAAATTAATAGCTATGGGTACTACTCAACCCAACTCATCTCAACTTTGCGGTCTCTGCTCGTCTCTGCTCGTCTCACCCCATTTCTTCAGGAATCGAGATAATTATCCATTTTGACGACTCGGCAAATACTGATTAGGGTCGTTCGTGCAGGATCCTCACTCTATTTAAAGCACAATAAAACCAAGGCCTCAGTAAGCCCTGGTCTGTACATACACCCAAGCTCCACTCAGC
>CAZYJA010000042.1:1543-10336 GCA_964647245.1 uncultured Syntrophomonas sp.
AGCTAATCTCTAACTCAACTCTTCTCATCTCGTCTATTATTCAATTATCGGGGTGGCACGCTTATATGCTTCCCCTGCCTAAAAGACGGTAAAGCAAGCCATAATCACCTGACCACTTATAATCCGGTTGGGCTAACCGCCTTCTTCATCATCCTTACATATTCCACTACATAAGGCACACACTCTGCCCCATATTGCTCAACTATTTTCACTATCGCACTGCCCACAATGGCACCGTCAGCAAACTCAACCATTGCCGCTGCCTGCTCAGGTGAGGAGATACCAAAGCCGACTGCACAGGGGATATCCCGTACCGCCTTCACCAGTCTGACCATTTCGCTTAAGTCGGTCCTGATCTCCTGGCGCACCCCAGTCACACCCATTGAGGATACGCAGTAAATAAATCCCTGGGCCGCACTGGCAATAATACGAATGCGATCCTGGGAAGAAGGCGCAATCATTGAGATCATCTGAACGTTATATTTAGCACAATAAGGCAAGAGTTCGTCTCTTTCTTCAAATGGTAGGTCGGGAACAATCACGGCATCTATCCCAACTTTCTGACAGTTTTCCATGAAGCGTTCGGTACCATAGGTAAAGATCGGGTTCACATAGGTCATAAACGCCATGGGAACCTGGCATACCTTGCGGATGCCCCGCACCATGGCAAATATTTGGTCGGTCGTGGTCCCAGCTGCCAGAGCCCGCTTATCCGCACGCTGAATCACGAGTCCTTCCGCAATCGGATCGGAAAATGGAATACCTAGCTCGATCAGATCAGCGCCTGCCTCCGCCATCTTCAATACCAACTGCTCGGTGATTGCCAGCGACGGATCGCCCGCCGTGATAAATGGGATGAAGGCCTTACCATTGGCAAACACTTGTGGTAGCTTATTCATAGATTTTCCCTCCTCTATAACGTGCAATCGCCGCCACATCCTTGTCACCCCGACCAGAAAGATTGATCACCAGGATTTGGTCTTTACCCATCGTGGGCGCAAGTTTTCTCGCGCTGGCAACCGCATGAGCACTTTCTATCGCGGGAATTATGCCCTCAGTACGGGAGAGGTATTCGAAGGCTTCCACCGCCTCGGCGTCAGTGACTGGCACATATTCGGCCCTGCCGGTATCGTACAAAAGAGCATGCTCAGGACCTACCCCCGGATAATCAAGCCCGGCTGAAATTGAGTAAACCGGCGCAATCTGGCCGTATTCATCCTGGCAGAAATAGGACTTCATGCCGTGGAAGATACCTACCGTGCCAGTGGCCAAAGTTGCGGCAGTTTCAGCGGTATCAATGCCACGTCCGGCAGCTTCACAGCCAATCAGGCGAACCCCTGGATCGTCGATAAAATCATAAAACAGTCCCATCGCGTTGCTGCCGCCGCCAACGCAGGCCAAGAGTGCATCCGGAAGCCGCCCCTCAGTTAGAAGTATCTGCTGTTTGACTTCGCGGCCAATCACACTTTGAAAATCGCGCACCATGGTCGGAAAGGGATGCGGCCCCATTACCGAGCCCAGCACATAGTGGGTGTCTTCCACCCGTGCCGTCCATTCTCGCATCGTTTCATTGACCGCATCTTTGAGGGTCTGGGTGCCGCTGGTTACGGCAATGACCTTAGCACCCAGGAGTTCCATGCGGTAAACATTGAGCGCCTGACGCTCAGTGTCTTCCTGGCCCATAAATATTTCACATTCCATCCCCATCAATGCCGCAGCAGTAGCGGTAGCAACTCCGTGCTGCCCCGCGCCTGTCTCCGCAATAACCCGGGATTTGCCCATGCGTTGGGCTAAGAGCACCTGTCCCAGCACATTATTGATTTTGTGCGAACCAGTGTGGTTGAGATCCTCCCGCTTTAGATAGATCTTGGCGCCGCCCAGATCGCGGGTCATCCTGGCCGCGTAGTAAAGCAATGAAGGTCGCCCGGCGTAATTGTTGAGCAAGGCTCTTAATTCCTCCTGAAAGCCCGGATCGTGCTTACAAACCTGGTATGCCTCTTCCAACTCGATCAAGGCGTTCATCAAAGTCTCGGGAACGTATTGACCGCCATGAATTCCAAACCGTCCTTTGGACATATAGCTCACTCCTTTCAGGTCATTCAATAATTTAGCATTGTTAAAAAAGGCCAATAAAAAAGCCCTTGCCCCTAAAAACAGGGACAAAAGCTCATACTTCTGCGGTACCACCCAAATTGACGACAAGTCGCCCACTCATTTTACATACTATCATATGTACCCCACTGATAACGGACAGGGTTCCCGTCAGCGCCTACTTTCTCTCGATTTCGGGCTGCCCTCGCAAGTCCATTCAGAATCATCTTGGCAACCGCATTCTCACCAACTAGCGGTTCTCTGAGTACCCGTCATAATTCTTACTTCTCTTGCTCATCAGTTCTTAATATTTGCAATACTATACCATAGGTGATTGTATTTGTAAATAACTTGGGGGCAAATAACTGGGGGTCAGACCCCAGTTATTTTACAGGACTTGTTGTAGGTATTTGCCGGTATAGGAATGGGGGTGATTGGCGATTTCTTCGGGGGTTCCCAGGGCGATAATCTCGCCGCCTTTTTCCCCGCCTTCCGGTCCCAGGTCGATAATATGGTCAGCTGATTTAATAATATCCAGGTTGTGTTCTATGATGATGACTGAGTTGCCAGCATCGACCAGGCGGTTTAAGATCGCCAGCAAATGTTTTATATCTTCCTTGTGCAAGCCAGTTGTAGGCTCATCCAAAATATAAAGGTTCCGGCCCAGCGAACGCTTGGATAATTCAGTGGACAGCTTAACCCGTTGAGCCTCGCCGCCCGAAAGGGTGGGTGCCGGCTGCCCCAGTTGAATGTAGCCCAGGCCCACGTCCTGCAATACCTTAAGCTTGCGTTCGATGCGCGGGATGCTGGCAAAAAATTCTACCCCTTCATCTACCGTCATATTAAGCACATCGGAGATAGTTTTACCTTTATACTTAACCTCCAGGGTTTCGCGATTATAACGTTTGCCCTTGCAAACCTCGCAGGGAATATAAACATCCGGTAAAAAGTGCATTTCGATCTTAATAATCCCGTCGCCGGAGCAGGCTTCACAACGCCCGCCGCGCACATTGAAGCTAAATCTCCCCGGCTTATAGCCCCTAACCCGTGATTCGGCCGTGTCCGCGAAAAGATCCCGCACGCTATCGAAGGCTCCGGTGTAAGTAGCCGGATTGGAGCGTGGCGTCCGGCCAATAGGCGACTGATCAATATTAATCACTTTATCCAGATGATTAAACCCCTGGATGGAATCATGAACCCCGGTACGATAGCGACTGCCATGAAACTTTTTCATCAAGGCCGGGTAGATAATATCTTCCACCAGGGTGCTCTTGCCCGAGCCTGATACTCCGGTAATAACCACCATTTCTCCCAAAGGAATGCTGACATTTATATTTTTTAAATTATGCTCCCGAGCGCCTTGAATCTGCAGGGTTTGACCGTTTCCGGCCCGCCGGCAGGGAGGAATCTCTATATCCAATGTCCCTGCCAGGTATTGCCCGGTAAGAGAACGCTCAACTTGCATAATTTCTTCTACAGTCCCGACCGCTACCACTTCGCCGCCGTGAATCCCAGCCAGGGGGCCTATATCCACAATATAATCAGCACTCCGAATGGTCTCCTCGTCGTGCTCCACCACTATCACGGTATTTCCCAAATCCCGCAGCCGTTTTAAGGTGGTGAGCAAACGATCATTATCGCGCGGATGCAATCCAATACTAGGCTCATCCAGGACATACAAAACCCCTACCAGGCTGGAACCTACCTGGGTAGCCAACCTGATTCTTTGAGCTTCCCCCCCGGACAAACTACCGGCCGGGCGATCCAGAGTCAAATAATCCAGACCCACATCGATCAGAAATCGCAGTCGTTCCCGAATTTCCTTAATGACCTGGCGACCGATGACTTTTTCCCGTTCATCCAGATCCAATTCCGCCAAAAATTCCATTGCTTCCCGTACCGCCAGAGAAGTAATGTCTGCAATGGATTTTCCGCCCAGTAAAACTGACAATATCTCCGCCCGCAGCCTTTTGCCCTGACAACCGGGACATTGGCTGATGGTCATATATTTTTCCATCTCTTCCCGGGATTGCTCGGATTTGGTTTCATGATAGCGGCGTTTTAAAGTGTTGATAACTCCTTCAAAAGTAGTTCGGAAAGAGCCGGTCTCGCCATAGGAATTGGTATAGTTTATTTTAAAGTGCTCTCCCTGATTGCCATATAGCAAAATGTTTATCTGCTTAGGTGTAAAAGTACTTAGCGGTTGGTCCATAGGTATATGGTACTTTTCGCTCATGCCTAACAGGATTTGCTTAAAGTAATTATGGGAGTTAATCGACCAGGGGATTACCGCCCCTTCTTCCAGGCTCATATCCATTTCGAGCACCAGATCCGGGTCAATTTCGCGCTTCTCTCCCAGTCCATCACATTCGGGACAGGCCCCGAAGGGACTATTAAAGGAGAACATCCGGGGGCTTAACTCCGGTAAACTGAACCCGCATTCCGGACAGGCGAAATCCCGGCTGAACAGCATGTCCTCATCCACCCCGTCCGCCTGCAGGAGCTGTACTACCACCGTTCCTTCGCTCAGTTCAAAGGCAAGTTCCAGTGATTCGGCCAACCGGCTGCGTATACCTTCCTTAACCACCAGTCGGTCAACTACGGCGCTGATATCATGTTTTTTATTTTTAGCCAGCTCAATTTCTTCATCTGAAGTATATTCATAGCCATCCACCAAAATTCTTACGAAGCCATCCTTAAATAAATTCTGCAAAATCTTGCGGTGTTCACCCTTCTGACCTCTTATGATCGGCGCCAAAATCTTAATTCGACTCCCCTCCGGCAGACCCTGAACCGTATCCACCACCTGATCCACGGTCTGCCGGGTTATAGGCAGCTGACAATGGGGGCAATGGGGTCGACCTACCCGAGCAAACAAGAGCCGCAGGTAATCGTAGATTTCAGTTACGGTGCCCACCGTGGAGCGCGGATTATGAGAGGTAGTTTTCTGGTCGATAGAAATTGAAGGGGAGAGGCCTTCGATATGATCAACATCAGGCTTATCCATTTGTCCCAGGAACTGCCGCGCATAAGTGGACAGCGATTCTACATAGCGTCGCTGGCCTTCGCTGTAGATGGTATCGAAGGCCAGGCTGGATTTTCCGGACCCTGAAACACCGGTAAAAACCACCAGTTTATCGCGCGGTATTTTGATGTCTATGTTTTTCAGATTGTGCTCCCGCGCACCTTTTACAAAAATGTAATCTTTCATTTCAACCGTCCTTGCTGGAATTTGTGATGCCTATCTTTATGGACTTAATTTAATTAACGTTTCTTACGCTTTTTTTTGGGTGGCAGGTTCAGTTCGCGAATCATATCCCGCAGCTGGGCGGCTCGCTCAAACTCCAGGGCTTCCGCCGCTTTGCGCATCTCCAACTCAATATCTATGACTAGACGGGTTCGCTCTTCCTTGCTTAAGCCGGTAAAGGTTGAAGTATTATAATTGGCAGGTTCTTCCGCCACGGTAGCCTCAATGGATGCGAAAACTGCCTTCCGGATCGTTTCCGGAGTTATGTTATTCGCCTGGTTGTGGGCCAGTTGCTTGGCCCGCCGGCGACTGGTTTCATCTATAGCCTGCCTCATGGAGGGTGTAATGCGATCGGCATACATAATCACCTTGCCGTCGACATTGCGTGCTGCCCGACCGGTAGTCTGGATCAGCGATCGGGCAGAGCGCAAGAAACCTTCCTTGTCAGCATCGAGAATGGCTACCAAGGCCACCTCGGGCAAATCCAACCCTTCCCGTAACAGGTTGATGCCGATCAGCACATCGAATATCCCGCTGCGCAGTTCCCGCAATATCTCCATGCGCTCCAGGGCCTGGATATCGGAATGCATATAACGCACCTTTATACCCACATCAGCAAAATAGTCACACAAATCCTCGGACATCCTTTTGGTCAGAGTAGTAACTAATACCCGGTTTCCCTTAGCCACTCTGTCCCGAATCTCACCCATTAAATCATCAATCTGATTCAAGGTGGGTCTGACTTCAATCTCCGGATCCAACAGGCCGGTGGGCCTTATAACCTGCTCCACCACCTGAACACTCTTCTCAATTTCATAGTCACCAGGGGTGGCACTTACATATATCACCTGTTTAATTCTCTCATCAAACTCGGCGAATCGCAGGGGGCGGTTATCCAGAGCTGATGGCAGCCGAAACCCATATCCCACCAGGTTCTCTTTACGGGAACGA
This sequence comes from uncultured Syntrophomonas sp., assembly GCA_964647245.1. Taxonomy (GTDB): domain Bacteria; phylum Bacillota; class Syntrophomonadia; order Syntrophomonadales; family Syntrophomonadaceae; genus PHAA01. The sequence goes on from CAZYJA010000042.1 coordinate 7,833, forward strand.
TCGCCCGCATACATGCCTCGTACCTGTGATACCGAGATATGCGATTCGTCCATAAATAGCAGCATATCCGGGGGAAAGAAATCTATCAGAGTATAGGGTGGTTCACCCGGCAGCCGGCCAGTAATGTAACGGGAGTAGTTTTCAATACCCTTGCAATAACCGATTTCCTTGATCATCTCCAGGTCATAGCGGGTCCGCTGGCCTATACGTTGGGCTTCCAGCAATTTACCCTCCTGTTTAAAATGTTCCAATTGCTGCACCAGCTCGTTTTCAATATCCCCAGTGGCCGCTAACATATTGTCCCGGTTCGTAACAAAGTGGGAAGCGGGAAATATCATAGCATGCATCTGTTTGCCAAATACCTCGCCGGTCAGAGGTTTAAATTCTATTATGCGCTCTATTTCATCACCAAAGAATTCCACTCGTAAAGCATTTTCCCCCGAGGAGGCCGGAAATATCTCTACCACATCACCCCGAACCCGAAAATTGCCGCGAAAGAAACTGGTTTCATTGCGTTCGTAATGGTTTTCCACCAGTCGCTTCAACAGTGCATCCCGCGGTATCTGCATCTGGGGTCGCAAAGAAATAGCCATCTCATAATAATCCTGCGGGGCACCTAAACCATAAATGCACGAAACGCTGGCAACTATAATGACATCGCGTCGTTCTAAAAGCGAAGCGGTGGCTGAATGGCGGAACTTGTCTATCTCGTCATTAATAGAAGAGTCTTTTTCAATATAGGTATCTGATTGCGGTAAATAAGCCTCGGGTTGATAATAGTCATAATAACTAATGAAATACTCCACCGCATTGTCCGGAAAAAACTGTTTGAACTCCGAATAAAGCTGCCCGGCCAGGGTTTTATTAGGAGCCATAATGAGGGTAGGTCTTTGCACCTTCTGGATAATCTGGGCCATTGTAAAGGTCTTGCCTGACCCGGTTACCCCCAAAAGGGTCTGATCCCGATAGCCCAGATTTAAACCCTCAACCAGCCTTCGAATGGCCTCGGGCTGATCACCGGTGGGTATATAGTCAGAATTTATGCGAAACTCGTTCATGGCAGCTCCTTTGGATAAAATTTTAAATCTATGTTCTTCAGTACTATTATACTATATCGTTATTGCAATACTATATTATAGAACATGTGTTCTCAATATGTCAAATGGAAGAACGAGTAAATTCAGGGTAAATTCAAGAACCGTCCCTGAATTTACCCTGAATTTACTGCATGCTGAGGGGTCAAGAGGAGCCCGGGGCTCCTCTTATATTCGCTGTAGTATCTCCTCGGCTATCTCTTGCCGTTTATTGTCCAGGCCTTCAAAGTTCATGGCTGATGCATATATTTTCTTTATCTCGCGCGCGACCTGATGACTTTTCTCCAGTTCCTGCTGGGCTTGCCGGAGTAAGGCTTCGAAACGGCGATAAGCTTCGCTGCTCTTGGCTGCCGCCCGCTCAAGATCATAGTTATCTAAATATTGGGTCATATTCACCACAATATCGCCCGGTTTTAAGGCCATTTCGGTATCAGCAGCTTCAATCAAGGCCAGTTGCAAATTGCGAATTACAATCATAACCAGACACTCCACTTCCAAGCCGCAGTGGTAGTATTCCAGGAAATATCCTCGCTCTTTCGCCTGACGGGCTAATTCACAGATAGCTGTCGATTTGCCACTGCCGGAAGGACCTTTAAAAATGTATCTTTTGCGGCAGTCGGCACTCAGTTCATCGATATAATCTACCCAACCATCGGCAGTAATAACCCCAGCGAAGTAATGCTTTTCGCCCCGATGCTCTTCCAGGATATCAGCGGAGATTTCCTGGATAAGTTGCGCCATTTTAGCCATATTCAAATGCCCAGCGTTGCCCATCCTGATTTCTTCCTTGACTCGGCTGGCGTCTTTTAGAATTTTATCGATCTGGCTATTTAATATATCTAATTGGTCAACCTGTTCAATGATCTGGGTTTCACGCTCGGCAATTATATCGCTATGCCAGAAATCACCCAGGTTAACGATTACTTCCCGCGCCCCCGGGTATTTGGGATCGATCGGCTGCGGCAGACTTCCATTAATAACTGCCGCATTAAAATAAGCTATATATACCCCGTCCGGAGTAACCGGGTCATCAGCTGACACCCAAAATTCAACATCGTAACCCTGTTGTGACATCACTTCCCCCAGCAGCCGGATAAATGTGGATTTTCCTGACCCCGGAGCTCCCTTCAGAATATAAACTTTTCCCACCCCTTCAACCAGTTCCGGTATAAATGTGCAGAAACCCTGGCTGGTATGGCTGCTGGCCAAGACATAGCGAGTTTTTCCCCGATTGTTCACCCTGACACCTCTTTCCCCCTGCTTTTGCTAAAGTGTGATACCCTAGCATATTCATTTTGGTGGCAAAAGGTGAACACTCTTAATTCTTTTCCAAATTCTGCGGGCAATGCTGAAAATGCCGTCTTCACTCATAACGAGATACCTGGAAGCATCTTGGCCCGGCACCAGAAT
>CAZYJA010000042.1:10346-13495 GCA_964647245.1 uncultured Syntrophomonas sp.
GCCTGACCTGTGATCAGGGCTGGCGGACAACTGGAGCTTCAGCTCCTTGTCTCCCCGCTTGACCAGCAAAACCTGGTTCTGGTGGCTTCCTAATCTCTCCTCCAAAGCAGTAAAGTTAAATATTCTGGTCTGATTACAAGCCAGTACATCATCCCCCGAGCGCAAGCCGGCCCGGTGAGCAGGGGAACCCGGCAAAACCTCCAGGATCCTGACCCCGCGCTCCGGACGAACATAAATGGGGGTCCGGTTTTCAGCCCGCATACCCAGCCAAATTACCAGTTCATGGCCCAAAGGGCTAAAAAGGGCTGCCACTGGCAATAATAAGCCCCAGCGTGAACTTAACAGGGATAGGAACAGCAACATCAGACTGAACAGAAATAGATGCAGAGAGGATTTACGGGTAGCCTGGCGGGGAGTTTGAGTGGTGCTTATCTCCCCATAACCCAAGACGGCCAATATGGGCATAAGGGCATAGGTTTGCCCTTCCGTAAATCGAGCCGAATCCTGCAGCAAGGGCCACCAATCCGGCATGGATATGCCGCCCAGGGGATCATTGAATCCCATCCCCAGTAAGGCCATGAGGGGTATCGGCCAGAACAACTGCAGATTGAACCCGCCCCGCACTTGCCCGGCTTTCTTAATATAAAGAGGGACCGGGCTATAGGTGCCATTCAAGAGTATCAACAAACTTTCTACCAGGTGGAGCACCGCCACCAGCCCCATAAGCTGGGGGATGCTTATATCCGGATAACCAAACAGCAGATTGCTGAGGCCCAGCAATCCTCCGCTGTAGGCAAAACACAGAAAACGCGGTTGGACTAACATAAGGGCCAGGGCCAATATCCATAACTGGCTTATACCGATATTAGCCAGATCGATTCCGAGCAAAACTAATAATATACTCCCCAGGGTACCACCCAGTATTCCCAGCCCGGCAGAGACCAGGGCGGAGCGAATATAAAGGTTCTTGCGGCCTTGCAGGATAACATCAGACATGGCCTGCAAACGACGGTATTGCCAGGCCACCAGCCCCAAGAGGAGTAAATACATCAACAAAAAAGAAGGCGAGGTCAGATTAATTGCCAACACTCGCCCCATCTCACCCAGGATGGTAAATAATAATTCCACTCCTACACCTCCCCAGCATAGGTTACTGAGTTTTTTGCTTTATTAATTCCAGGGCTCGGTTAAGCTGCAGATCGGTATTATCCTTATCTGAATTGGCTACCACATGATCAGGGTTGATGCCAACCTGGTTAATATCAGTTCCTTTAGGAGTAAAATATCGCTGAGTGGTTAGCTTTAAGGCTCCCCCATCGCTCAGGGGATATACCGTTTGCACCAAACCTTTGCCGAAGGTCTTGTCGCCCACCAACACGGCCCGACCGTGGTCTTGCAAAGCTCCCGCCAAAATCTCCGAGGCACTGGCACTATTCTTATTTACCAACACCACCAGGGGCGCGTTGTAGCTGCCCGCCCCGGCTTTATGAACCGTCTCCTTGCCCCGGGCATCCTTAACGCTCACTACCGCCATTTCATCCAGGAAAATATCCGCTATGGCCAGGGCCGCATCAAAATCGCCACCTCCATTATCCCGTATATCCAGTATTAGGCCCTTAACTTTCTGCTCCTCCAGCCTGGTGACACTCTGGGCTATTTCCTGAGCCGAACGGGCATGAAATTGATTCAGCTTAATATATCCCAGGAGGGGTGCTTCGCTAATAATTTTATCTTCCACCGAAGGAACGTTTATAATTTCCCGCACAATTTTGAAATCATACTCTTGGCCATCATCAGGTCTTATGACACTCAATTCCAACTGGGTGCCGGGATCACCCCGCATGAGATGGACCGCGTCATCCTGAGTCATGCCAATAGCACTCTCGCCATTAATCTTACTAATAACATCGCCGTTTTTAAGCCCGGCCTCAGCCGCCGGAGTACCTTTTATAGGGGAAACGATAGTCAGCTTGCCATCCGCGGTTTCCACCACGTAAACTCCGATACCTCCAAACTCAGCCGTTAATTGCAGCCTGAGCTCCTGCCATTGGTTCTTAGTAAGATACTTCGAATAAGGGTCATCCAGCGAAGCTACTATACCCGCCGTTGCCCCTTCGATCATTTTATCGCTGGAGGGCGAATAAAGGGACTCCGCCTTAATAAGACCCAGAACACTGACCATACTGCTCCAGCCGCTGGTATTTGCAGCAAAGAGAGAACCTATCCCCAGAAAAGCCAGTAAGCCGAAGATTGCGAAGAATATGGTTAATCCTCTAAATACTTTATTATCTTTCAACATTACACCACCATATTTTATTCTATTAGAATTATACCCCTAATATGTTAACTCAATAAGGAAATGAAAACAATTAACCATTCTTCTCCAGCCACGTAACAAGGGGACGGTTCTTCTGTTACACCCTTTAACTTAGCAAGTGTAACAGAAGAACCGTCCCCTTGTTACGTGTAGATTAAATTTAAACGTACCCTTTGGGATTTACTGGGGTCCCATTGGAACGCACTTCAAAATGCAGATGAGGCCCGGTACTCCACCCGGTACTGCCTACTTTGCCTATGGTCTGACCCTTGGTCACCCCGGCACCTTCAGCAACCAATAGCTCTGATTGATGACCATAGAGGGTCGACATCCCGGCGCCATGGTCGATTATTATGGCATTGCCATAAGCCCCTAACCAGCCTGAAAATATTACCGTACCACCGTCCGCAGCTACTATCTTAACTCCCCCCGGAGCCCCGATATCAATCCCGGTATGCAGTTTGTACCTCTTTAGAATCGGGTGAAACCTATTGCCATATGGTGAAGTAATAGTTTTATAACCAGGAGTCGGCCAGGTGTAGGTTCCCGTTCCTATGCTGGCCCCGGTGGTATTGCCCTGCAGCCTGCGAATCATGGCTTCCGCCTCGCGTGAAGCTTGTTCCAGCTCTTCCAGGGCTTGCTCCAATTGTTCCTTTTCTTGCTGAACACCGTTCAGGACTACCTTTTTCTCGTTTAACTGAGATGCCAATATAGTCTTTTTATCTTCCTGGCTGCTCTGAGCTGCCTGCAATTCGCGCTTCTGTACCTCCAGGTCGCTTTTCTGCCTATCCAGATCTCTTTTTTTGGTGTTAATGGAATTAATCAAATCCTG
>CAZYJA010000043.1:0-12001 GCA_964647245.1 uncultured Syntrophomonas sp.
GTTTGCCAGGTTTAATCTTCGAAGTAACTGGAAGATTATTCACCGGTTTGGGACGACTCTTAAAGGCCGCAATCTCCTTTTCCACATCCGGCAGAGACCTGATTTCTTTACTCATCCAGTTATTCAGAACGCTGTCGATATACTCCAGGCCACCGTTTTTGGTACGCTGGCACATAAGTTCTCCAGCCTTCATAATCATAGGGTGGGTGAAGCCCCAATCGTATCTCCATTTATAATAAACTTTTTTGCGGGCTTCGGCATTCATATCTACCCCCGTGAAGGTACCAAATTCATTCATATCGGGATCAAATTGATTTAACCGAGATACCTTATTCTTTTCCTGGTCCACATAGTTTCTAAAATATACATTCAAACCATCTACATTACCAATGGAATATTCTTTTAAATCCCGAGCAATCTTGGTTATATCACGAGGATTAGTAATATTGCGTTCCAAAGCCAACTCCAACATACACAATAAAAATTCCGGCGTGAACCCTAGTTCACCTAACCAGCTCCTAAGTTCTTTCTCCATTTTCACACTGAGCAGGTTACCGGTTTTTTTGGCAATAAAATCAGCCACTCTTTTAAAATTGGTATCTGATACCGTAAATATTTCTGGTGAAGGCCTGTCCACATACAAATCCAGCTGATATTCAAGCTCCTGTATCTTGGCCTGATAATCCTTAATAATTTGCTGATTTGTATCGCTGGTGGTATTTTGTTCCACATCAGCAATCGACATAATCCGAGGGTGATCTCGCAGGACTAGCTGTTCCAACTTACGCATTAATGGTTCTAATTGGATCAGCTTGTCGCCAAAATTTTTATTACCACCTTCAGGCATACCAATTAGTTCTTGCTTGGACAACTTAGCTAGTTTCCGAGACAGCTTATGAGTAGTTAAGCTCGAACAACTTTGCAGAATTTGACCTGCACTTACCCCGGACTGAAACAATGGTTTGGTATTTTCAAAAGCATAAAATATGGCCGATAATACTCCGATATCTTCCATATCAACATCTAACTCTTTGGCATAGAAAAATATAGCTCCCGGTAAATGGGCATATCCCCAGCGCATGATTTCTAATGAAGCAGATTCATGTTGCATTATTATTCCAACTCCTGACGTGAAGTTAGGAAATTATATCACTTAAATTCAGAATCTAACAAATATACAATCAAGCGATTGAGCTACATATAGTTATTATGAATACAAAAAACTGTATTATTAACTTCAAACCGGATGCAGCATTAAAATTGGCCACAATTTAGAACTTGACGGGACGATATTCCCATTATTTCTACAATTCCATTTCCAACTGTTTTAATTTCTGAATTAATTCATCGAATTGGGTTGTACTATAGCTTTCTTGATATAAACTGTTCAGCTTGCTTCTGACCCTGAGATAAAGTTCTTCAGCCACCAAAGCTTTATTATCATGTTCGGGCTGGCACACCTGAGCCGTTGATATAACATGCACCGGCTGTACAACCTCTACTGGCTTCAGCTCAATTTCATCCAACAAGTTCGGTATTATAACATTCAAACCCAGTTCTTGGCGTATCATATCAGCCAAAACCACTTGGCTATTTTCTTCGCCATGTATCAGGAATACAGTCTTCAATCCCTTTTTAAAATGCCTTAGCCAGGACATCAAACCATTTTGGTCAGCATGAGCCGAATAGGCATCAATACTCTGAATATTAGCCTTAACAGTTACTTTTTCACTATGGATATTTACGAATTTCTCACCCTCCAGAATTCTCCGTCCCAGAGTACCAACCGCCTGATAGCCCACAAATAAAATTGTACATTCGGGACGCCACAGGTTGTATTTCAAATGATACTTTATGCGGCCCGCATCACACATCCCACTAGCAGAAATTATTATTGCATTTTTCTGGATCTTATTTAACTCCATAGAATCCTGCTGGGTGTGGGAATATTTGAGCTGGGGAAGTTTTAAGGGATGATTCCCATCCCTAACCATACGCATGGTTTCTTGATCATAGTAGGGGGTACTTTTGATAAATATTTCGGTGGCAGCAATGGCCAAAGGACTATCAATATATATATCAATACCGGGATCAAGCTGACCTTGGGCATGCAAAAGACTTAAGTCGTACAGTAAATCCTGGGTTCTTTCTACCGCGAATGATGGTATAACCAGGTTTCCACCCTGCTTCATAGTATCATCTATTACCTTCTTGAGCTGTTCAGCACGATTAGCAATTTCTTTATGGTTACGATCCCCATAAGTAGACTCCATCAGGAGATAATCCGCATCTTCAATTATAGTCGGATCTTTAATAATAGGTTGATCAGGCTGCCCTAAATCGCCACTGAAAACAACCTTCACTCTCTCGCCATTCTCTTCCACCCATAACTCAATGATACAAGAACCCAAAATATGTCCAGCATCTCTGAGTCTTATCTCTACTCCCGGAGCTAATTGGATTATTTCGTCATAATTCAGTGATTGCAGCTGGGTTAAACACTGAAGTGCATCTTCTACCGTGTAGATCGGTTCAATGGTTTTATTTCCCGCGCGGGCTAATTTATAATTCTTCCTTTCAACTTCTGATTCCTGGATATGACCAGCATCAGGGAACATTACCTGGCAAAGTTCAACCGTAGGAGGGCTGCAATAGATGGGTCCGGTAAACCCAGCTTTGCACAATTTTGGTGTCAAGCCTGAATGGTCGATATGAGCATGGGTTAGGATTAAAAAGTCAATCGATTTCGGATTGACCGCAAAATCAGCATAATTCTTTTCCTTCAGTTCCCTGGTTCCCTGGAAAAGACCGCAATCAACCGCAAACCTTACCTTATCCGTTTGAATCACATAAAACGAACCGGTCACGGTCTTAGCGGCCCCCATAAACTGTATCTTCATTTATTAACCCCACTTTCTACATTCATTGCTACTATTATACTGCAAATATTAATATAGCTATACTGTAAATATCTAGACTGCCACGATCTTTCTAGCGTCCTTCTTTTGCGCCAGCTTATAGTATCCCTCATAAAATTCAACAATCTCCAGCCGTATTAAGCTATGGTTTCCACACCGGCAGGCTCTAATAATATTATCGAAACTATTATTGCCGAAATCCTTCACTAACTCACTACTGTCCAGACCTTCTACCAGTTCGCTGTATTTAATATGGATCTTCTCGAAGATGCCAAAATAGAGCTCTTTGATTTGAACCATCCTTTTCTCTATTTGCTGAATTTGAAACTCATCCCGTTCAACTATATGCAAAAGACTTTGTAATAAACTATGTAATAGTTGATTATGAAAAATGGAAGTCATCAATTCTTTCTTATATTGCTTACATAACAGGTATCTGAGATAATCTTTTAACTCTTTTTGAGCTGCGGAAGTCAAGTTACTAAATGCATTTAGGATTTCGATCTCAGCGGTAGAAATGTCCCCAAACATAGCAAAACCTCCTATTTTAGTTTATAAATAAGAGGTTCAACCTTAATGCTTTAAATCCTTTAGTTAAATAACGTATTTTTTTCTGGTATTTCCGGCAGTTTCGATCTCATTGCCGAATAATCTTCCTAACTTTTTACATAATTATTGTTTTTTGTGTCGTTGAATCAAATTACTAATTCGCTCGATAGCTTTTTCTATATTAGAAACACTGGCTGCATAGCAACATCTGATATAGCCTTCGCCATTTTCCCCAAACGCATTACCCGGCACTACCGCCACCTTTTCTTCAGTCAAAAGTTTACCACAAAATTCCTCGCTGCTCAATCCCGTTCTTTGAATAGAGGGAAAACAATAAAAAGCACCCCGGGGTTCAAAACATTCCAAGCCAATTTCCCGTAAATTATTCACAATTAATTTACGCCGATAATTATAATCTTCAACCATCTTCCGCATCTGGTCTTCCCCATGGCGCAAAGCTTCGATGGCCGCCTTCTGGGCCATTATGGGAGCACACATAATAGTATATTGATGAATCTTGGTCATAGCCGCAATAATATCGGGATGTCCACAGGCATAACCTATTCTCCAGCCAGTCATCGCAAAGGCTTTGGAAAAACCGTTCATAACAATAGTTCGATCTTTCATACCCGGCAATGCAGCAATCGACACGTGTTGGCCATCATAAGTCAATTCCGAGTAGATTTCGTCACTAATTACAATAAGGTCATTCTTTATAATAATATCCGTCAGAGCTTCTAAATCTTCACGATACATGATTCCGCCGGTGGGGTTATTAGGATAAGCCAGGATTAAGACTTTGCTCTTCGGGGTAATCTTTTCGGCCAATGAATCCGGGCGCAGACGGTATTGATCCTGGTCGAAAGTCTCTACCGGCACCGCCTTACCATAAGCCAGGGTAGCTCCTGGAGCGTAGGAAACATAGCATGGTTCCGGCACCAGCACCTCATCCCCCGGCTGCAACAAGGCTCGCAAAGCAATGTCAATCGCTTCACTTACCCCTACAGTAACCAGTATCTGATTTTTCGGTTCGTATTCAACCCCAATTTTGCGATGCTGATATAAAGCAATTTCATCCCTTAATTCCGGGAGCCCCAGATTAGAAGTATACATGGTATAACCTTTTTCCAACGAATACAAACAAGCTTCCCGGATATGCCAGGGAGTTACAAAATCCGGTTCACCTACCCCCAGGGAAATAATTCCCCCTTCAGCTTGCGCCACTAAATCAAAAAACTTGCGAATACCTGAGGGGGCAATGGATTTGACCACATCCGAAATATATCCCTGCATCCCGCTCATAAACTAACCACCAGTCTTCGGTCTACTTCGGCTTCCTCAAAAATAAAGTGATCCTGCTTATAGCGTTTAAGCACAAAATGAGTAACGGTGCTCTGAACATGTTCCAGGGTTGATAGCTTATGCGATACGAAACGAGCCACATCTTTCATAGTTTTACCTTCCACTACCACTGATAAATCATAAGTTCCGCTCATTAAATAAACGCAGCGGACCTCAGGAAAGCGGTAAATCCTTTCGGCTATGCCATTAAACCCCAGTTCCCTTTCCGGGGTTACTTTCACGTCTATCATAGCTGTTACTCCATCACAGCCAATATTCTCCCAGTTTATTACCGTATTATAGCCCAGAATCGTTTTGTCCAGCTCCATAGTGTTGATTATCTTCTGGATTTTTGCTTCATCTTCCTCCAACATAGTCGCCAGCGTTTTGGCACTTAGCTTCGCATCGTGCTCAATTAATTCCAGAATCCTCTTTTGCAAATCCATTAGAGCCCCTCCTCGTTATATTTTTGGATACAAAAAAACCCTCATCCCTAGAAGGGACGAGAGTTGTTTCCCGCGGTACCACCCTATTTGGCCAAAGCCCAGCTTAATACTGTAACGGCAGTTACCGGCTGGATTGGTGTCGGGTATCCCGTCATCCACTTAGGATTGACCGGATCCAAGGCATTAAAACCAGCGCTCCTGGGTGGCTTTCATCGTAAATCTGTTACCGGTTCCCATCATTCCCGGCTCTCTGTCGAACAGAATTGCAACTACTATCCCAATCATAGCTTTGGAATATATATTTCAAATTATACTATCATCATAATTATATTCCGTCAAGCGGTAATAGTTGCATGTTGTCGCAACTTATTATTTAAATAATAAATATCTCCTTTTTAGAATGATATATTCCACGACATAGCCAACCAGCATCAGCAGCACGATTCCGCCCCAAACCGCTCGCTCCACGGTTAATTTGCCTTTTAGCCCGATTATCATCTGTTCCCTTTCACCCGCAAAGTCGAAGACGCTCTGCTTTTCCTCCTTGATTGCGGCCATTTGCCGGATGGTCCGGGATAATTCATCCTCTAAGCGGAAATTCATATTCCAGTTTGCCTGTCGGTCCTTCTGCAGATCCTTAATCCAGGCCATATTTATGTTTGGCCTTTCGTCTTCACTAAGCTGAAGTGATCCGTAAATGGGGACTCCCCGAGAATTAGCCGGAGCTTCCATTCCCACCAGACGACAGATAGTGGCGGCCACATCAATAATCATGGTCCCACTGATACTGGTATTAATATTGCAGCCCGGTCCCGAGATGATTAAGGGTACCAAATTGCTGGAGGATGTACTGCGAGCCGAGGTTAGTATAATGAGTGATCTATCATAGATTCCGGCATCCTTTAAGCGTTTCACGAATAGGCCCATTTGAGCGTCAACATTTCTGATAGCATGATAATAGGCATCCTGGTCCTGCCGCAATAGAGCATCGGTACATTCGTCAATATAAATGTAGGAGAAATATGGTTTATTCTGACTAAATATCCTGAAGGCTTCATCCATGACCTGGGTACTCGAGGCTCGCGCCTCAAGTTGTTTATAGGCTTTTTCGCCATAAGCAAAGGAATTAAGTTTCCCACCTGTCCCATCCACAACCAGAATTGATCTGCCATTCTTTTTCAAGACATCAAAGATTGATTCTACTTCCACCTTGTCATCGGCCGTCAAATGTTTGTGCTGGTCAGCCATCGCGCCAGTCAAAAGTGAAGTCTCAGCGGCCTCCATGGTGTCCGCTCGAATTGCCATAGTTTTGTCACTGGCAGCTCCCTCCATCATTAAAGCCTTCATATTGGAGGTAGGATTACTCACAAATCCTTCCCGATTCAACCCCCCCACACTTATCAAAAAAACATGACTAATTGGTTTACGTTCAGGAGTGACAGCCCCATAAGCATAGCCTGACCCAACCATGGTGACTAAAATTAGAACCCCTAATATTGCTTTAATATACTTTATGCCATTCATAATAACCCCCCTAAATGTCCGTTAACAATCTATATTTTAGGAAGGTATTAATTATTACACAGGCTAAACGACAAACCTCAGTATTTACCGCTTTTTATTATAGAATAAGCCAGAAACAACCCCAGGATCATAGCGATAATAAATCCCAATTCCACCAGGGGGATAGTGGTCATAATCCGGCTGCTGGCCTTATCGGCAATCAGAGATGTACCAATGATAATACTGGCCACGATAATTGCCAGGGAGAGCCGATTGGACATGATGTCAAACTTGGCCGTCATCCGGTTCAGGTTGACATCTTCCAGTTTAATTTTAAATTCCCCCTCACTAATCAGGCTCAGTATATTTTCCAAATCACGGGGAAAATCCTTAATTATGCGTCCATAATCAAAGGCTACCCGCTGCAAACCCGACTTAATATGGGCTGGTGAATAGCGCTTCAGCACTACTTTCCGCCCATAAGGCTCGGCTATATCTACAATACTTAACTCCGGGTCCAATTGCGAGATGATGCTCTCAATGGTCATCAGCATTTTTACCAGCAATGAAAGTTCGGCCGGGATTCTGACCTGATAACGGGTACTTAATTCAAGCAACTCGGCTAGAGCCACCCCCAGCTTAATTTGCGCGAGAGGCAGACCGTAATACCTCTGACTTAATCTAGCTACATCCCGCCGCAGCTCCTCACGATTTACATGTTGGGTACTGATGCCAATTGCCAATAAAGCCCTGGTCACACCATTTACATCGTAATTCACCATACTTAGCAATAAGTCAATGCAATGCTCCCGGAGAACTTCATCGATTACTCCCACCTGGCCAAAATCATAGAAAATCACCTGCTGTTTGGAACTTATAGCAATATTGCCAGGATGAGGATCAGCATGAAAAAAGCCCTCTTCATAAATCTGCTTAAATAATGCTTTCAGCAAATTTTTCGCAATTTGCGCCGTACTGTAGTGAGCCCTTTTCAATCCGGCAAAATCAGATATTTTAATTCCCTCCAGGTATTCAAGTGTCAACACCCGTTGGGACGAGTATTCCCAGTAAACCCTGGGGATTAGCACATTACGGTCGTTTTTATAATTAGTTCGGAATAAATCGGCGTTGCGAGCTTCTTGTTCAAAATTCAATTCATTGCGCAAGGCGGTTCCTAACTCATCCACAATTTTGCTCAATTGATAGAGTTTGCCCCAGGAGGTGCGCCGCTCCAATAATCTGCCCATGTCCGCCAGTATCATCAGGTCAGTATCTATGATCTTCCCTATACCTGGTCGCTGCACTTTCAAGACCACTTTCTCTCCACTGTTCAGTACCGCTTCATGTACCTGGGCAATAGAGGCTGCGGCCAGTGGTATCGGGTTAACCAACTGGAAGTCACGCTCCAGGAACAGGCCACTCTCCCTACAGACCTCCCCAACCTCATCATAACTGAAAGCCGGCACTTCATTTTGCAGCTTCTCCAGTTCCCGAATATAATCAGGCCCTAATAAATCGGGTCTAATACTTAAAAGCTGTCCCAGCTTAACGTAAGTCGGACCCAACTCTTCCAGGGCACTGCGCAACCGCTGCGGGGTACCGAAACCCTGCACACTTACCTCCCACTCCACCGGTCTCCACATGCCCATGATCTTGCGCAGGCTAAATCGATCAAACAAAAAGCCAAAGCCATGTTTGATTAATACATTCGCCACTTCGCGGTACCTGGATATATGGTTAAGATGCGCAATGCCGTTCCACCAACTCACAGCAGATTCCTCCATAAAAAGCAACTGCCGGGATTACCCCGGCATCTAGACCGATGACAGATTGATCTCCGCTCCTGTCATCAGCCTAGTCATAATAATAATATTGGCAAATAAATTAGGGCTGCTGCTGCTTACTTTCCAGTTCGACTATCCGTTGCTCCAGTTTTTCATAGTCAGCTCTACTAACTACTGGGAATCTTGCTTTCCAATTTTCGATTTCCTCGCGAATCATCTTACGAACTTCTTCCCGATGTTCTTCGCCCTTTTTCATAACGTCATCCAAGGTCTGTTTAGCTTCTTCCTTATTGATTTCTCCTTTTTCAACCATCTCATCAATAAATTTTTCGGCTTTTTCCTTGGTGAGACTGACTGCTCCCAAACCAAGATTAATGGCCTTTACCATAAACCTCATAATAATCCCCCTTCGCTATAAAGTAGATATATCCATAGCATATCATAATTTTAGGTTACTTATACATCATTTCCAGAACTGTCACATTTAATCATTATTATTTGATCTCTATGAGATTATGATGACCTGAAAATAAAACCGGGTGTCTGGAATACTTAGAACCTTTATACCTAATAATATTAGCACCTCAATCATTAATAGGATGTGGTGGATAATAGTGGATGGCAAAATAACCGGAGATTTGCATCAAGACGAACAATACTTGATAACTACCATTGGTAATAGTGTGGACACTAATTACCGTCATATTGTTATTCCAGCATTAGGTAATTGTAGTGCACTTATTGTTAACATAAGCGGACTGGTTAATACCGCCGAACTAGAGGATGCTATTATAGCACCGTTAGCCACAAAAACCCAGTTGGGGGATGAAAAACGGCCCAATAATAAATTGGAGACTATGACCAGGCTAATGGAAGCCGGTATGTCAGTCTCCGGGATAAAACCAGCCAAGCTCTGGGAAGACATCTGTGATGCAATAGTGTCAGGTGATTCGGTAATGTTTATCGACCAGTATGATGAAGCCTTTATTCTGGCCAACAAAGGCTGGAAAGCACGCGGCATTTCCGAGCCAACCTCCGAAGTGGAAACCAGGGGTCCTAAAGACGGATTCATCGAGGATATTATGACCAACATGGCTCTGATCCGCAGGCGGGTCCGGGATTATAGCCTGCGGTTTGAGAGCTTTAGAATCGGGGATAGAACCAAGACGGATGTTTCCTTGGTGTACATTGAAAATTTGGTTAATGATTCACTTTTAACCGAAGTCAGAGAACGACTAAACAAGATTAAGACCGATGCCATTGTCGTTAGTACATATATCGAAGAATATATTGAAGATTCGCCCTATTCGATATTTCCAAAGATTGAACACACCGAACGACCGGACACCGCATCAGCAGCCATATTGGAAGGCAGAATAGTTATTTTAGTAGATAATACGCCCTTTGTATTAATAATACCCAGCGTATTTTGGAACTTTATCCAAGTACCCGGTGATCACTATGAACGGTATTATATCGGTACCTTTTGGAGATGGCTGAGAATACTGGCTGTATTTCTGACTTTATCCAGTACCTCATTTTATGTACTATTATCTTCCTTTCATCAAGAGATGCTGCCTACCTCACTGGCTCTTAATGTAGCTGCAGGAAGGGCCGGCGTTCCATTTCCCTCAATACTGGAAGCGTTCGTTATGGAGATTGTATTTGAGATTATGACTGAAGCAGGTCTACGCATGCCCAAAGCGCTAGGACAAACCGTAAGCATCATCGGCACCCTGGTTATTGGTCAGGGGGCGGTAGCAGCGGGGCTGGTGGGACCAGCTCTGGTTATTACAGTTGCAATTGGGGCGATATCATCTTTTGCCATACCTTCCTATAGCATGAGCAATTCGATACGATTGCTGCGATTTCCAGTACTAATTTTGTCGGCTATTTTCGGGATATTTGGCTATCTAGGCGGGATCATAGCTATCACTTTACATCTTATGTCATTACGATCATTTGGAACGCCTTTTTTCGCACCGATTAGCCCCTTTAGCAAAAGCAGTCAAAAGGATACTCTGATAAGAGCACCTCGCTGGCAAATGACTAACCGTCCCCGACACGTTCGTTCTAAGGATAAAGTCAGACAAGCAGTCGATTTACAACCCAAACCCGACTCCCAATGAAAAAGGCAGGATATTTATGAAGAAGACCGGTTTATGCACCATATTAATAGCTATGACGTTGTTGAGCGGGTGCTGGGATATGCGAGAAATAAACGAACTCGGGCTGGTTATGGCGGTGGGAATCGATAAATCGGTGAATAATCCCCATGAATATCAGGTTACGGTACAAGTAGCTAACCCCCAAATGGGCGGTTCAACTGGAGAAACCAGCCAAAACCAAGAAAAGGTATGGATAGCCAGTGCCGAGGCTAAAACCATATTTGCAGCCATAAGAGAAATAGCCCGGTTTTCATCCCAGCGAATCATGTGGGCGCATAATAATGTAATTATCGTGGGCGAGTCCTTAGCAGAGGATGATATAACCCCGGTTATTGATTTTTTCACTCATAATCATGAGCTCCGAATGAAAACCTGGATAGCAGTAGCCCAGGGAAACGCTAATGATTATTTAGCGGCCAACGCTGGAATGGGCAATATTCCCGGTCAATCACTGGGTGATGTTTTCAGGTATCAAGAATTTACCGGATTGGGACTGGACAGCACCCTGTTAAAAGTGTATGGGGATTTTACCAGTGAAAATACTCATCCCTTAATAGCCGCATTATCGTTTAATGAAGCAGCAACCGACGCGGATCTGTCTAAAAGAAATGAAAATACCAAAGAACAAATACAAGTAGCAGGTATGGCGGTTTTTAACCAAAAACAGATGTTAGGCTATCTATCAGATGATGAATCCCAAGGATTAACTTGGATATTAGGCCACAACCCCAACACCATTATTTCAGTGCCTCATCCCGAGAATAGCGCTAAATCAGTGGCCGTCGAAATAGGACAAGTGAAGGTAAAGATTGATTCTAGCATTAATCAGGAGATACCTGAATTTGACATTAGTATTTCCGGAATTGGACATATTGCTGAAGAAGATACATTTTCCGGTTTATCGATTAGTGATTTCAAAAACACCTTGGAAACATTGTCAAATCAAGAGATTGTTAAGGAAGTCGGATTAAGTTTAAACAAGGTGCAAAAGGAATATAAAAGCGATGTTTTAGGGTTTGGCAAGATCGTCCATTCCCAGCATAAAAAAGAATGGAAAGGGATTAAAAACCAATGGTCAGAGATTTATCCGGAAGCCGAAGTGCGGGTACAGGCTAATGTTACTATTAAATCCAGTACTTTAAATCAAATTCCCTTAAGAAATAATAAGGAGAATCCCAATACCTATGACCAAAATTAGAATAGCCCGAATGCAATATTTTTTGCTGATTCCTAACCTGCTTTTTTCCAAGGCAATTGGTATTACTGCCGGGGTGACGGCTCGGGAAGTGGGA
>CAZYJA010000043.1:12011-13311 GCA_964647245.1 uncultured Syntrophomonas sp.
AGGGGATACTTGGACGGCCATGACCATAGGTTTCATTATGGGTACTTTGGTCTTACTATTACTGGTTTTTATAAGCTCTAAATTTTCGGAACAGACCATAATACAAATCTCTGAACAGGTCTTGGGTAAATGGTCGAGTAAAATAGTGGGCATAATATTAATGTTATTTTTTGCGGTGGCTTTTGCTACCTCGGCCAATGTAATGACCATGCATCTGAAGGAGTACTTCCTAATCGAGACGCCTTTTGGGATTATATGTTTGGTTTATATCTTGCTCTGTATGTATGGCGTTTTTTTGGGACTGGAAAACATCATTCGCTTTGCCCTGTTTGGTTTCCTGGGCTGCCTGCTTATCAACATAACGATGATATTTGGAACATGGAATGATTTTGAAGTCTCCAATTTGCTTCCACTCCTTGATCGGGGAATATGGGCCAATATCAGCAACAGTATTTACATATTTAGTGATATGGCTATGGCCATTTTTGCGGTGGGAATTATATACCCGATGCTTAATAATAAAGATAAAATAATTTCCCTTACATTCTGGTCCTTGATGATATCTGCCCTAATGATTCTAATCTGGCCAGTTCTTGAACTAGGGGTTATGGGCTCCGGGGCCATGAAACAATATGTAGTAGTTTGTATGCAACAGGTCAGATGTGCCCAGTTAACCAGATATATACCCAGGTATGAGCTGATTATGGTCAGTTTTTTTACATTTACAACCTTCGTTCAATCGGCAACCATGTTTTATTGTTCAGTGTATAGTGCCAAACAGACAATTGGTCTAAAGCAAGATTCTTACATTATCTTACCGCTAGCCGTAGTCCTGTTCATTATTACTTTCCTCATGGCGAACGATCACAATAACTATATACGTTTTCTTGATTATCCCTGGGCTCAGATATGCATAAGTCTTAGCCTGGGATTGCCATTAATTATATTTATTGTGGCTTTGATAAGAGGAAAGCTGAAAACCAGTAACGATTCTGAATAGTATTGCAGTTGTGGGAATGATGCACCTTTGTGGCTTGAAAATACTCGATAAAGCAAAGTTTGAAAAGGACCGACGGCGATATTACCCCTCCGGCTCGGTGGCATCGCTGTATTTGTGGAAAGTTGGCGGCGGAGTAGATAGACTCGAAGCATCCAGTCCACTATTATCCGCATAAAGTTAAGACTCGAAATCTGCATTGATTACTCCATACATCCGATGCACACGTAGGGTGCTGCTTTTCTTTTGATCTTTTTCAACGGTACTACTGTTTCAATCCACGCACCCCCGCGGGGTGCGACA
>CAZYJA010000044.1:0-13197 GCA_964647245.1 uncultured Syntrophomonas sp.
TGGAATTATCAGCTTGGTAGCTTGACCGTTACCTAGGTCTTTTATAGCTTCCAACGATTTTAAGGCTACCACTTTATCATCTATCCCGGCCTCTTTTATCATCACCAAACTATCCGCGAATGCCCGCTGGACACTTAATATAGCCTGAGCTTCACCCTCAGCTTCGAGAATATTGGCCTGCCGGCTGCCTTCAGCCTTTCTAATGGCAGCTTCCTTAAATGCTTCCGCATTCAAAATAGCAGATTGTTTCAATCCTTCCGCTTCGAGAATTGCAGCCGTTTTTTGCCCTTCAGCCAGCAAGATAGCCTGGCGTTTTTCCCGCTCGGCTCGCATCTGTTTTTCCATAGCATTCTGTATATCTTGCGGCGGAATGATATTTTTCAACTCTACCCGGTTTACTTTAATACCCCATTTATCAGTGGCTTCATCTAAAATAGCCCGGAGCTTGGTATTGACTAGATCCCTGGAGGTAAGGGTTTGGTCAAGCTCCAGATCTCCCACTATATTTCTTAAGGTAGTGGCGGCCAGATTGTCGATAGCAAATATCGGGTTTTGGATCTCATAGGTGTATTTAAAGGGTGATGTTACCTGATAGTAAATAACGGTATCAATCATCATGGTAACATTATCTTTGGTAATAACCGGCTGGGGTGCAAAACTAACCACTTGTTCTCGCATATCAACAATAGACCGAAAATTATCAATAAAGGGAATAATTACATTTATACCTTTCTCCGCGGTTTTATGATACTTACCCAATCTCTCTACTATTCCTACGGTTGCCTGGCGGATAATTTTAATCGCTGAAAAAGCAATTAAAATTACAAATAACACGATCACTGCATTTAGTAAAATTGTATACATCTGATCATTCCTTTCATTAATTTCATTACTTAATAACTTACAAGAGGTAAGATTACTCATGACAAAATTTTGATTTAATTAACCGCTTCTTTTACTACCAGTTTTACTCCATCAATATCAACCACTGCAATTCGAACCCCTAACTGGATTTCCTCAGCGGCTACGGCTGTCCAAATTTCACCGTTAACCTTAACCTGCCCATAGTGCAATGGGGAAATAACGGTGGTCGATATGCCATGTTGTCCTATCAAGGCATTAACATTACTTAAGGTATCATTTGATTTAACCAGTTTTACCACTAAAGGACGAGTGAATACCACCAAAATTAGCGTAATAACTGCAAAAACCAGCAACTGGCCGGGCAAACTTACCAGTATGGTCAAGCTGACTCCTGCCGCCACCAGTAAAGCAGCCAATGCCAACCATAGAAACCAGAATCCAGCCGTGAAAATTTCAACAGCCCCACACAATACCGCTACCAATATCCATTGTACTGCAGTCATAAGCATTGCCCCCTTCACAAATAAGATATTGATGACCTTCAACTAGTCTGATGCCATTATGCATCTCCATTTAACGCCATGAACGACAAAATGAAGCTGCTGCCTAGATATCATATATCGTCATCTCATCCTCATAAAACTATTATATACTAAAACCGATTATAAATGGGCTTTTTGCCGCTAATCCAGATAATGTTAGGTATGCCCGGCCGGCCGCAATTCCATTTTTAAGCATAAATATACTTTTTATGCATTATTAGCAGGATTTCAACATCTTCCAGAGAAATATTAAACAAACAAGCATTCGGAGGGTGTAAGTAATGCTGGCTATTACCAATACCCTGGCTCTAACCGGGATAGAAGCCAAACCGGTTCAGGTAGAAGTCGACATCCAGAACGGTTTACCCGGATTTGAACTTGTAGGATTAGCTCAAGCAGCTCTAAAAGAAGCCCGTGAAAGAGTGCGTTCTGCTATTAAAAATTCGGGGTTTGATTTTCCTAACCGTAAAATAACCGTCAACCTAGCTCCGGCAGACCTTAAAAAGGATGGCAGTCACGTTGACCTGGCTATTGCTATCGGTATTCTACTGGCTTCGGGGCAATTGCTTAATACACAAAACGCGCAGCTTTTCATGGCCGGCGAACTATCCCTGGATGGAAGTTTGCGCCCGGTTCCCGGAATACTGCCCATGTGCCTGGAATTACTGAAAACATTTCCCGAAGCCTACTTCATTGTTGCCGATGGCAATAGCCAAGAAGCAGGATTGGTTAGCGAGTTACATTCACTGGTAGCCCATAATTTATTGGAGGTCTGCCATTACCTGGAGGGAATGAACGATTTGCAGGTAGTGGAGGCTACTGATTATAGTTATAAAACTGGCCGAGAAAGCCAGGCTGATTTTGCCGAGGTACAAGGGCAGGGTACTGCCAAACGAGCCCTTCAGGTCGCTTCCGCCGGTATGCATAATGTTTTGCTGATCGGACCGCCAGGTGGCGGCAAGACCATGTTGGCACGTCGTCTGCCTGGTATTATACCGGAGATGACTCGCGAGGAGGTTCTTGAGACCACCCGTATCTACTCGGTAGCTGGCTTGCTGGATGCCGAACATCCTCTGGTTGACATGCGTCCCTTCCGCTCACCGCACAAAAATGCCTCGGCAGCCAGTATAATTGGTGGAGGCAAGATTCCTCGTCCCGGGGAAATCTCCCTGGCCCAAAACGGAGTACTCTTTCTGGATGAGTTTCCCGAATTCAGTCGGGATGTGCTGGAGGCTTTGCGTCAGCCCCTGGAAGATAAAGTAGTTACTGTAGCTCGTGCCCAGGCCACCCATACTTATCCCGCTAATTTCAGCCTCATTGCTTCCATGAATCCTTGCCCCTGTGGTTTTTTTGGTTCCGATCTGGAATGTAAATGCACGCCTTTGCAGATTCAAAAATATCTGAGCCGTATCAGCGGGCCACTATTAGACCGGATGGATCTGCATGTGGAGGTTCCCCGGGTCAATTATGAGCAGCTTCGTGGTGAAGGAAGCAGTGAGAGCTCAGATTCCCTGCGGGAAAAGGTAATTGTGGCCCGACAACTACAGAAGCGACGGTTCAGCCGCTATAAAACCAACCTTAATTCCCAAATGCGTCCCGCCGAGGTGAAAAAGTACTGCCGCCTGGATGAAGAATCGGAAATGTTATTAAAGAGTGTTTTTGATAAACTAAAGATGAGCGCCCGTGCTTATGATCGTATCCTTAAGGTAGCCCGCACTATAGCCGATCTGGAGCAGTCGGATAATATTAAGATCCAGCACCTGGGGGAAGCTCTGCATTACCGGAGTTTGGATAGGAAATATTGGAAGAACTGACCCGTTTAGTCTAGTTTTTGGGTTTGCTTTTCTTCCAGGGCTGTCTACCAAAAGCTTTAGGCCCCCATAAACCTACAGCAGCCAGCCATAATCCTGCCTGCAGTCCACCACGGCATCTACATATACAGTACTGCCTTTTACCTGATAAACCAGCAGATACCGCTTCGCCATAAGGAGCTTTCGGTATTGGCCTGATGGCGCTAGCGGATCGGAAAGCCATGGGTTCCGCTCTGGAAATCTCTCCAGGGATTTTGCTTTTTCGTTAAACTCAGCAATGAGTTGAAGAACTGCCGTTTCACTGACCTGTGCAAGAAAACGGGAATGAGATACCAACATCTGAGCCGCATCAGCAGAGATAATCACTTTATACAGCTTACCTTCGCTGTCCATCCAATACCTCCTTGACAGCGTCCTTCATCATCTTGGACACCTCATCAAAAGAATAGCCTTTTTTACCGCTTAACCTGCCTTCCTCTGCAGAAACCAAATTTTCCCGCAGTCGCAGCATACTTTCACGTCTGGCAAAGGCTTCAATGTCCATTACCACCAGATCGCCTTCTCCGTTTTTAGTCAAATATACCGGTTCTCCTGACCGCTTGCACAACTCGGAAATCTCATTGTAGTTTTTTCTAATTGCTGCAGATGGCTTGATATTCATCATCCCCAGTCACCTCGTTTCGTAGCATTATTGTATATTTATTATATGTTTATTGTACTATAATAGAATCGTTTGTAAATCCAAAGGCATCCACTGAGATCCTGTTTTTCACTGAAACAAAAACAAATATGTCGATAAGCAGATTGGCTGAGTTTGGTTAATAGTGAGGCTATAACTGTCTTTTCTTCATCTGCTCCACGCTGTACCTGGTTATGGCAGAAATGCTACCAAGGTTAAGTCTAATGTTATCCCGCCTGAACATGACCGTACGAATTCCACGAAGTGCCCAGAATAGAGGAAGCAAAAAGGGCAGCTTGTGCAGGATGGGAAACAGAATGGTCATATGCTGCCGGTTGGGGAAGAGAATTCGCAGGGCGTATTTCACCTTGGCCAAGGTGAAGCTGTCATCGTCCTTCTTCCCCTGGATGAACTTGTTCATTGCCGCGTTGCGAGTAGTGCCGTAGGTTCCGTTTGCCAATATAAAAGCGCCCATATCTTGATTTATTTCCTTGGCTGCTTTTCCGTCAAGCCACTGTTCAGACAATTCTTGAACGCTTCTGGCAAAGCTATATAGTCCCGCTTTTTCAAGCTCGGCGTTGATATAGTTCCAATCCAGTTTATCTTTATAGTGCCGGTTATACACCCACACATCCATAACCGAGCGTATGCCGGTGCCGCCGCCCCTGTAGTGCTTGGCCATGTGGGCCAGCATATAAATATAAAAATCCTCGTTAGACATTTCGTACCGGTAGCTGCTCCCGGCTATCGGTCTGGTCCGATCCCAGCCGCTGCCGAAATAAGCATATAATTTGCTATTGCTTTCGGTAATAAGTGCACGGTGAAGTTCAATATTCATCACCGGCCGTTTATAATACACATCGTGGTTACCGCCGGTATGTTCCGCGGTATAACCTAATGACAACATTGCTTCGCCGGCCTTTTCCAACTGGTCAACCTCAACTAAAATGTCCACATCAGCCATCATGCGCATATCCGGCTGCGGGTAGAGGTTTTTTATGATATAACCTTTGATGGGCATATGATTGATTTGCTTTTCTTCCAGGGATGACAAGATCAGTTTGACCTCAAGCTCCTGTCTTGCTTCCCTGGCAAGGCATTTGTTGCGGGCTTCCCTAAATTGTTTCATGATGTCCGGTGCCGGCATAGGCTCCAGGCGGTTTAAGCCGTAGCAAGCCATGTTGGCCACACTATGCCAGGCGGCCAGCTTGTACAAGCGCTCCAGATCCAGTTCCGGCGGCAGCGGTGGTGGGATTTTGTTGTGCAGTACCGCTGACAGAAGTGCGATCAAATAGCTGCCTTCTGGTTTATCCTGTTTTTCTATCATTCTGTTTAACCTCTCTAGCAATGATGCTCTTATTTTCAATGCGCAGTTCTCTATTGCAAATGGATAACGGCGTCTGGCGATGAGAGACAATTAGGCAGGTTTTGTCTGGCATAGCCCGCAGATTGTGCAAGAGCCTCTTTTCGGTGCTTTCGTCCAGGGCGGAACTGGCTTCATCCAAAAGCAGGATAGGAGCGCCGCGCAATACAGCTCTGGCAATGGCCAGACGTTGGATCTGTCCCTCCGACAAACCGTAGCCTTTCTCGCCGATGACGGCATCAAGCCCCTCCGGCAGTTCTTTGATAAATTCATCGGCACAGCTTATTCGCGCCGCTTCCATTATCTCACTGTCCTTGGCTTCAGGTTTGATAAAGGCAATGTTATCGCGGATGCTACCGGATAGCAGTAAATTTCCCTGCGGCACAAAAGCAAAGCATTGGCGGGTATGCTGATCAATATTTATCCTTAGGCCATCGTTCATTTGCAAATAGATTTCGCCTCTATCCGGCTTAAACACACCCAGTAATAGTTTTAAAACGGTGGTTTTGCCGATGCCGGATGGACCTGATAGCAGTGTAAAATCATTCTTGCTGATTTTCAGGCAGGTGTTCTCCAAAACCGTATCCCGATCATAGCGGTAGCTGACATTGTTGAACACCACTGCATCCAACCTGTCGGCCAATTCATGGCAGTTCATATCGGCGCTGTTTATTTCCTCTTCATTACTGAGATTCTCCAATTCCATAATTCTTTCCACTGAAGCCAATACGCCGTAATACTTGGGCAGCAAGCCTGACAAGCCTATAAACGGAGTCTGCACCTGTCCCACCAACTGCAATATGGCGGTAAGGGTGCCGAAGCTGATGGAATGCATATACAGTTTGTAGGCACTCCATACCAGAGCATACAAATAGCCGAGCTGAAAGATAAAGCTGAAGCCGCTGTTAGCAAAGATGCTGGCGTTCATCCGCTTCATTTTGGCCCGGTAATTCAAGTCTTGCAGTTTGCTGACTTGAGCTGTCATTTGCTTTTGCACCGCAAAGGTTTTTACTGCCAAGAGGTTTTCAAGGCTCTCCTGCATAAACGAACGCAGTTTGCCGTCTGTCTCCAGCACTTTTTTATGCATATTTTTCATCAGACTGCGGAAAGCTCCGATGACGACGAAAAGCAGGATCCCGCCTGCAGCAAAAACCAAGGCAAAACTTCCGTCTATGGCAACCAACACGGCAAAGGCACAGACCAGCCGGGTCAGCATGGATACCAAACCAGGTACAATGGTGGTTACGCCCTCACTGATGATAGCTACATCGCTGGTTAGATGGTTGAGCAGTTCGCCGCTGTGGTAGGTGCTTACCGCGGCGTAGTCTTTATAAAGAAGTTGGGTGAAAAGCCAGTTTTTGCAGCCTATCTCCAGCCGGGCCTTGATAGTCTCTTCCAAGTTGCGGCAGAGCAGACGCAAAAATAGCTGCAGGAGGATTACCCCCAGCAGCAAGAGCGCATAATATATGAAAGTCTTTTTGTCGCCTGCCACCGCACCGTCAATTACGCTGCGGGAAAGCAAGGCAAAGCCGACCCCGCAGATGGCAAAAGCTGCGTTGCCCATTACCAATAGGACCATCAGGGGTATTTGGTTTCTGGCATTACGGTACAGCCATAAAAATATATGTTTATCCCGCATAAAGCCTGTTCCTTACTCTGCCTGTCCAGCCTCTGAGCTTGAATAAGAACTGCCGGGCCGGAATCAATTTGGTCCAAATTACACTATACAGCCGGTAGGCCTGACTGGATTTGCACTCTATGTATCTATTTCCGCGATAAAAGGCAGTAACTACGCCAATGATTTGCTCGTGCCTGACCCCGTATTCCACTTGCCATTGGTTGTCGCCGCA
This sequence comes from uncultured Syntrophomonas sp., assembly GCA_964647245.1. GTDB lineage: Bacteria > Bacillota > Syntrophomonadia > Syntrophomonadales > Syntrophomonadaceae > PHAA01. The sequence goes on from CAZYJA010000044.1 coordinate 7,110, forward strand.
CATGGCATAGCCATCCTTTTTGACAGCAACCACCCGGTGCAGTACGAATTGTCCGTTCTCGCGGCGATAAAGGGGGATATCGTATTTTTTCAACTTCTGCGGCGGCTGCACCAGTACGATTTTATCCTGCCGGTTACGCAGCATGGGCAGCATGCTATTTCCCGCCGGTGAAAAAGATACTTCTCCCCCGCCTTCCAAGGTCTCTTCTATCAGCGGATTCACTTCCCGCAGGAAGATTCGCTTAGGCAATTAAATCCGCGCCTTTCAGTTTGTCTATAAATTCTGCAATATCTTTTTTAGCAGCTGCCTCATCAATTTCATATTCATCCAGCATAGCGGTCAGCAATTCTTCTTTGCTGCTTCCTTTTGCTAGCATTTTCCAGAGAAAAGCTCCGGTACTATTTAAGGTAATGAGTCCATTGAAGTCCAGTGTGGCCTTGCCAACTGCAACTACCACACTGTTGCCGGCTACCTCCCGCAACATATATCCGTCTTTGATTTTCATTGGCTTCATCCTCTCCCCAAGAGTCTTAATGTTTTTGTGATTGTGCCGTACAGCCTGATAACATAGCCTGATACGCCATTGTTACCGCCTCGCTGCTGATATTGCAACCCATTTTATAGACCGGGATTTGTCTTATGAGTCTATCCAGGAGGGTGAGCAAGTTGTCCATCAGATGAATCTCATAAGGACGCAAGGTTTGATTGAAGAGTAGTTTCAGGACTCCTCTGGGTTTGACATAATTCTGTTTTTTTACTATTTTTTGCCACAATACTAATATAACGTTTTTAAGCCTATTTTGAAAGCCGTTATCTTCACCCACTTTCAAGCCCCGTTTATTGCTAGCAGACGCAGCCGGGGGGCTCTGGCGGGGGCTATGGAAATTATTGAGGAATGCTTAAAGAAAGTGGTAAAATTTCATAAGCCCCACTGGGCTTCATAGGTGGTTAGACGGACGCCCTTTTTATACAGGACCAAACAGGGGGACGGATACCGGAATATATACAAATTATAAATATTATGGGATAGGTAAAAAAAGGTTTCGTAAGCTGCGTGGTGTGAATTTGAATTAAATGGGACAAGATACTACTACTTGGAAACAACTGCTAAAGGGTGGGGTATCGAGAAGATGCCTAAAGATCGCCAAGATCAATAAAGCGCTACTCATAACTTGGCCGCAAGTGAAATCTTAAATAGATATGCTTAGGGAAATGTGAAATCTTAACGTTGAAGGAGGTAAAATGTGGACACCAAAGAAAAAGTATTAGAAACCATGAAAAGCGCAGGTAAACCGGTAAGTGCTGGAGATGTTGAGAAACTTTCAGGCCTGGACCGTAAAGAAGTCGATAAGGCCTTTAAGGAATTAAAAAAAGAAAATGCCATTGTCTCTCCAGTTCGTTGTAAATGGGAACCCACCAATTAGCGCCGTACTTGATATAAAACTCGGAAACCCATCCGCCCAAAGCTCAATAAGATGAGGGCCTTTTTTGCGGGTTAACTAGTGGCTATTGAGGGCCGCCCAAAAACCCACTCGGTTACACTTGCGTCATTTGCGTCACAAACAGACTTTTGATCTGCCTGTGACGGTGATATGGTCAACTTTTAGCTGCCTGCTCAGCAACCTGCCTCGCCAACAGAAAAATGCAGGCTTTTTCAGCCTGCTAAATAATGACTTTCCAACTGATTAATCTTTTATAAAATTAGTCTCTTTTGGGTAGTTCCGGTTGATAGAAGAAAACCGGGCAACATGGGCCTACGATTCCAACCCCAACAAATGCGAAAACGGCTGCCATCGAAGTGCATGCTATGGTTCTGAACTTTGCTAACATTTCATCACCTCCTTTACTCTAAATAGTCCTTCTATTTTTGCAAAAAGAAGATCCCATAAATGAATATAGGCATGTCCCATTGGCAGCAAGGTAAAGTTCTGCCATAACAGACCGAGCAAAAGCGATATAGCCACCAGTTTTTGTTCCAAACCATAGGCACTAATGGTACTCGCTAACAACACTAATGCAACTACCCCATAAGATTTAGATCGCCGTTTAATTTGGATAGACTTATCATAAATACTTGGGTCAAACCGGACATAATTGTGAATAATTACGGATGATATTAGGGCGAGACAGATTATATAGGCAGGCAAATAATGAAGAGGAATATAGCCAGCAATTAAGCCCAGCGGAATAAAGGAAATGAGACTCGTTATGGTACATCGGTAATAAGCCTGACAATGAGGCCCGTCTGAATATCTTCTATATAGGCCGGCCGCGGTAATCAGAGCCAGTACTTCCCGGCCAATTCCCAGCCCTAAGGCTGCCAGCACAATTATCACAATTTGCAATAAGGCCCCTAGAGCGATCTCCAAGCCGTAACGTATCTCATCCTCATAAAAAGAATCCTTGGCGTATTCAATCAGCAAATGCGCTATTTTTTTGGCCAGATAATTCATGTAATTCCTCCTTTACCTGAATTATAGGTAAGAATACCGATACCTCCACCATGTGGGTTTGATTATTATTATCTATTCTCATGGATCCCCCATATTTTTTCAGCAGGTTATTGCAAATATACAGGCCCAGACCAGAATGCTCACCTTGCTTCGTGCTATAACCCTTTTTTAATAAATTTTGTTTTATGACCTCATTTATAAAACCATAATTGGATACCTTTATAAGATTAATGTCACCATTTGTACCAATATAAACACTAATTATCCTTTGGCTGATTTCTAGTGACATTACAGCATCAAAAGCATTGTTAATTAAGTTACCAATAATAGTATTAAGTTCGTAAGGCGGTACTTTCGAGTCCTTAATATCTTTATCAACCGTTACCTTAAATTGAATCTCATGCGTCCTGGCTATCCCTGATTTAATATAAAACAAGGCCGTTAAGCCCGGCGTTCCTGTAATAACGAAATCATTGGAAAGGATACCTCCCCCCAGCAATTCCCGGAGGTAGGAATCAACTTCATCTAATAAACCCAGTTGCGTAAAACCATATACGGTCTGCAAGTGGTTAACTATATCATGCCTTTCACTGCGTATAGCCGTATACAGTTCATCGATGGTTTCCATGTAAACAAATTGCATATGATATTGACTTTCTTTTTTGGTCAAGTCAACTAACTGACGTATGAAAAAACCCATAGCTATCAGTCCCAGGAGCAGTATAAAAACAGAAATCATCTCAATCGTAACTGGTGATAGGCTCTTAAACATTGAAAACTTTTGGTTGATAGCAGACAGAGAAAAAGTCAATTGTACCAAGATAACTAATGACATTACCATTGCCATTCCAATAATTGATTGTTTACGCTTGCCTTCATTAAACGTGAACGTTTCGATAACATTTTGTTTGAAATCGAATAAGTGAAAATGAAACCTGCTACATAAGCGAATAATTATTAAGGTAATCAATATTTGCGGTAGAGGCATAAATATCATGAGGATTCTATTATGCATAATCGTATCGAGTGTAAGTCCTGATAATCCAATGATTATGGGCAAAAAGATGGCTTCGCCGGAAGCTAATATCAGAGTGCCAAAAACCGTGGCAATCAGAGATTCAACCAGGCTTGTCCTCCATATAAGGGATATTATTATTGCCAACAGAGCCATTTGCAGAGGAATAACCAGCTGTACCCCAATATTTTGTTGCCTTACCAAAGTAACCACCAAGGCATAGCCCAAGGCAGCTAGGGCGGTCATTCTCATTTTGGGTCTAATATTTACCAACAACAGACCCACCCAAGGCATAAGAAGACCAGCTATGAAACTATGGGTAAATAATATCCAGGGTGTATACATGGCTAAGTCACCAGTACCTTCATTTATATCTAATATCAGCCAAAAATGATGCCGTAGTTTTCATTTAAAAAAGCCCAAACAAAAAATCTCCCAAAGGATCATAACCATACCTTTAACGAAGATTTCTAAAGTATGGTCTCTAGCAACCGGCTATCATATCGTAACAACGACTTAGACCCTTGGTTTTGCGTCCCTATCTTTAAATAGGTTTGCCCTTTAAGTCCATATATTCTATTTTGAGATGTTCTTTTAGCCTGAATAATCCTGTTATATAAATAACTATTTGTTATTTAATACATTTTTTGTATTTTACCATCTTTAATGAAACTTCGCACTAACTTTTTTATCAATCGATGTCAAATTGTATTTCCGGGTGCCACTCTAATTTAGGTACGGCTGGGGCATATATCAGGTGTGACATCTTTCAAACCGTAGCTACCCTAATTTCAGTAATTTGCAAGATATTGTTTTTTACTCTTGCCCTATCATATCTTCATCTCTTATGTTGATACAGCATCTATGCACATAATAGAAAGGACACCCCAATTTTCAATCAGGATGCCCTATAAATTAGCCCCAGTAAAAATTACAAATCTTTATCAAAACTAAAATTATCTTCTTTCACAACTTTTACACAGGCCTCAACTACAGATTTATCGTAAATATTCTTATCATTCATTTGAATTTCCTCCAAGGCTTTGTCAATTCCCAAAGCTGGACGGTAGGGACGGTGGGTAGCCATAGATTCAACTACATCAGCTACTGCTAAAATCCTGGATTCCAATAATATATCATCTCCGCTAAGACCATACGGGTATCCTGAACCATTCATTCTTTCGTGGTGCTGTAGAATAATCTGCCCAATAGGCCCATCGAAGGGAATGCTGGCCACAATATCATAGCCTGCTTCAGCATGGGTCATTACCATAAGTCGCTCAATATCGGTGAGATAACCGGGTTTACTCAGAATATCCAACGGCACATATAATTTGCCGATATCATGCAAGAGGCCGGCAATTTTTATATCACTGATGGTCTCTTCAGGAAGATCCATTTCCCTGGCTATGGCACAAGCGAGAGCGGCTACCCGATGTTGATGCCCGGCCGTATATTTATCCCGTTTTTCACTGGCTACTGCTAATGCATTAACAATACCCGAGAAAATATCTTGCAGGCGGTCACGGCTTCTTTCGAGTTGCTCTTCGGCCAATTTTCGTTCGGTAATATCACGAATGGATTCAATAGCGCCTACAACTTCACCTTTGGCATCATAAAGCGGCGTGGCTCGGCCCCATAGAACTACCTCCTTACCTTGTAACTTACCAACTCTGGTCTCAGTAATAAGCACATTACCCTGCTTCTGAACAAAGATGTACTGGTTGTCAATCTGGACATTGGGATCAACAACCATGTCAATCAGTATCGGACGCCGAAGTCCATAAAAAGGCAAGGCATATTCGTAGTCACCTTTGCCCACCATATCAATGGATGAGAATCCGGTCATTTCAACAATTGCGCGGTTCCAATAAATCACCTTGCCTTCCCGGTCGATGACCAGGGTAGCATCGGGTAATGATTCAATCGTATCAGCCATAAGACGTTGCGATTCCACTAGTTCTGATTCCGCCTCCTTGCGCTCAGTTATATCCTCCACCAGCATAATCCCCCCCACTAGTCTGCCCTGGGTACGAAGGGGAGATGTTTTAATCGCTACATTAATGTTCCTGCCATCCTGAGCACAAATAGCAAGTTCGTAACTATCCTCGGTACCTTTTTCCAGACGCGACCGGACAATCCTCATAACCTTTTTCTTATTAGGGTTATTTACCAGCTCACTAAGGTCCATGCCTATCAATGTTTCATCCGCGTACCCGGTTAGTTCTTTAAACTTAGCGTTCATATAAACCACGCGTCCTCTAGTATCATAGGCACAGAATAATCCGTTAATTGAATCAAGCACTGCTGCCAATTGACTTACGTCCACTTCCCCATAATCAGGCTCCGCTGCCAGGCTCTTATTTACTTGATCGTTGTTTTCCAGCATTGATTTCCTCCTTATCTCCACAATAACGAACTAGCAATTATAACGCCCACTACCACCGAGATCATTACTAAGAAATATGTAATCTGCAGGGTAATATTACTGACACGGCAGAGGGTGTAAGGAAATTCGAGGAAAGATAATTTCTTTCTTTGGACTAGACCTTTTTCGGCTTAACTTTGGCATTTACCTCCAGACTGGTGCTGGCATCTTTTACTATCTGGTCACCCGTCT
>CAZYJA010000045.1:0-13175 GCA_964647245.1 uncultured Syntrophomonas sp.
GAAGTACCCAGTATATCATTGTACTTCTCAATAAAGGTCTCCGCCAGAGTTAGTATGTCTTCGGCGCGAACTCTAAGCGGCGGCAGGTATAACTCAATTACATTCAGGCGGTAGTACAAATCTTCTCTAAAGGTTCCTTTGGCGATAGCTTCCCGCAGATTACGGTTAGTGGCGGCAATTATTCTCACATCGACAGCCTGCGTGGTTACTCCCCCTACCCGCATGAACTGCTTATCCTGCAAGACTTGCAGAATCTTAACCTGAATCGACATTGGCATATCACCAATCTCATCCAGGAAAATGGTGCCTTGATGAGCCTGTTCAAAGTATCCTGTCTTGCCTTTGCGGGAGGCTCCGGTAAACGAACCTGGGGCATATCCAAACAGCTCTGATTCAAATAGAGTTTCCGGAATAGCCACACAATTAACTTTAACAAAAGGCATGGCTGCTCTGGTACCGGCAGCATGAATAGCCCGGGCAAACATATCCTTGCCAACCCCACTCTCTCCGGTCAATAAAACGGTAGAGGTACTCTTGGAGATACGTTGCGCTTCCTTCTTGATTTGGATGAATTCCTCATTCCTGGTTATTATATGTTCAAAACTATCCTGCTCGCTAGCCCCCTGCCTTTCAAGCTGACTGCGATAGTAGCTAACCTGTTGCCGCAGAGAGTACCATTTCCTGGCTATCTCTTCGGTAAGCTTATTATCATCAAGATATACGGTGCTAACCACCCCCACCGGTTGGCCGTTTTCATCATTTTCGGCCTTAATGGGAATATGCGAAACCACACAGTTCTTTTCATTAATATGACAAATATCAACTTCCGCCACGCCGGTCATGGCCACCTGCGCCAGACTGCTGGTGCGCAGAAAATCTTCTATTGATCGGCCCTTAATTATCTCGGTTTTGCCCCCCACCAATTGTTTGGCTAGTTCATTAACATACTTAATCTCCCCAAATTGGTCAGTAACGAAAACCCCATCCGAGGAGGCACTGAGAACGGCTTTAAGACTGGTCTGCAAACTAGTTACGATTTCCAATTCCTTGGCAATGGCCTCTGCATCTGACACATCGAGAAAAACCAGATTAGTGCCGGTTTGGCGATGACGTTCCATTATCGGTGACTGGTACCCAATAACCGAAACTGATCTAATTTTGCACCTTAGCCCCAGGCTGCGGCGGCCGGTCCATTTGATTTCCGGAAATACGCTATTAACATGCTTCCCCTGAATATCGGGAAAGCTTATGCCAAACATTCTTTCTGCTGCGTGGTTGGCTCTCAGTATATAGCCATTTTCATCCACCGTAACAATGCCCTCCTGCATGGCCTGAAAGATGGATTCAAGTAATGCGTAGGATTTATCTATTAATAGCAGGGAGGTCTTCAAGTATTCCTTATTGCCGGCAATGCCAACTACTTTACCGGTCTCGTCTACAACCGGGACATTACCTACCCGGCTTTTATTCACACTCATTACCAGTGAAATTTCATTGTAAGTGGTTGACGCTTTTATAAATATGGGCGAATCAATAACATAAGGACTGCACACCTCATCCAGGCTCACTCCATCCAGCCAGGCCTTGTATAACCGACTGTTGGTCAAAACGCCCACCAGAACGCCCTCATCGTCAACAACTGGAATAGTATCCAGCTTACACTGGTTAAGTATAGTGATAGCCTTCCTTATCGTATCCTCCCGATGGATAACCTGGATTTGGCTGTTCATCATATCTTTAATTAATATTAATGAACTATTAGCATTCCAAGAATATTTCTCAAAATCCAAATATCTCTTCTCCCTTCGCTAATTTACAAGGGGCCAACCATTTAGTCTTCCTTAATAATGAATAACTACCACACTTTTTTTATTATAGTCTATTACTTCTACCCTGTACAAACCTCACTCCGATTCTTTTTATGGGAATATGCAGCTATTTTTTACAGTTTTTAATAACTTTCCTATAAATAGTATTTTCCCAACTTGGTTTTCTATTCTGGCGGCAGCCCGGTTTTTCCGCCCTTTTTCGATGATTTCGGCCTTACTTGCCGAAAGATATGTCGAATTTATCACTATTTATGTTACGATAAATATTAATCAAATTGATTCGGTAGTGAAATAATTAACTTAATTCCAGATATAATTGAGTTATATATTCGCGGTAATTTAGAAGGGGGTTCAGCCGATGACTATGCGCGAGGCAATTCTGAAAGCGCTTAAGGATAAAAATGGCTCATGGTTATCTGGAGAAGCCTTAAGTGAAATACTGAAGGTATCCCGGACAACGATCTGGAAGCAGATCAAGCTACTTCAGGCTGAAGGCTACGAAGTGGATTCTGCTCCCAAAAAAGGCTACCGACTCAGTGCTTCTCCCGATCTCCTATCCCCGGATGAAGTAGCCTTTGGTCTGGCCACCCGGATTTTAGGCCGCACTCATTACCTCTATTATCCAGCAATCGATTCCACCAATAACCAGGCTAGAAATCTGGCCGCAGCCGGATATCCGGAAGGTACAGTGGTGGTTGCCGAGATGCAGACTGACGGCAGAGGCCGTCGGGGCCGAAGTTGGTACTCGCCCGTTGGGCAGGGTATTTATTTATCTGTAATTTTTCGCCCGGTTATGCCATTGCAGGAAATTTCGCGGCTTTCGCTGGTCGCCGCGGTGGCCGTGACCGCAGCACTAGAGGAGGAGCTAAACCTTCCCGCTCGGATTAAATGGCCTAATGACATATTGATAAACAACCTTAAAATTGCCGGTATACTTTCGGAAGCGGTTACCGACCTGGATGGGGTCGAATACATTGTAATCGGTATCGGACTAAATATAAACAATCCAATAGCGGCTTGGCCCAGCGACTTTCGTACCCCCGCTACCTCGGCCCTGATTGAATATGCCCGCCCGGTTTCCCGAGTTAAGCTGCTGCACAGTCTGCTCTACCACCTGGAGAATTATTACCTCGAGTTATTGGCCGGCAATTTTGCCAACATCCTCAATAAAGGCAAAAGCCGGTCTATGGTAATAGGGCAAAATTTGCAGTTGGACACAATAAACGGTTTGATTATCGGCCAGGCAATCGACATAGATGATGACGGCTTTCTAATCATTCAGGACCAGTCCGGAGCAGTCCATACTATAATGTCCGGCGAAATAAGCCTTTTGCCTCCTGGCCATATCCACCCCAATATTCGTTAACCTCCTGCAGGGTTTTTGGTTGACAATAAGACCGGATAATATTACTATCATAATGTTGCAAAAGCATACGCTAATTATATTATCCGGGTTATATTATTCCAAAATGCAAGGAGGCCACCCCGATGTCTAATCGAACCTCTCCCTTACGACGCATGGTTTATGCAGCCATGTTTGGAGCCTTAACCGCAATTGGCTCCTTTATGGTTATACCTTTGCAGCCCCTGCCCATTACCCTGCAGACCTTTTTTACCGGGTTAGCCGCAGTTCTGCTGGGTGGATATACGGGTGCATTAAGTCAGATAATTTATGTGCTTCTGGGTATAATTGGCCTGCCGGTCTTTGCCGGTGGCAAAGCTGGCCTGGGAACCCTCTTAGGCCCCTCCGGCGGCTACTTGATAGGGTTTATCGTGGGAGCATACATTATCGGCAAAATTATCGAGGCCAAGCGAGACGCTGGTCTGGTGTGGATCGTGTTGGCCCTGGTAGCCGGCAATCTAGTGATTTATACCCTGGGCACCTTTCAACTCTCTATAGTAACCAATTTTTCCTTGATTAAATCCTTATCCGTGGGAGTTATTCCCTTTCTGCCGGGTGATCTGATCAAGTTAATCGCCGTCGCCTTGCTGGGCCTTAAATTGCGCCAGAGCATCAAGCTTTAGGAGGATGCCATGGAGAAGAATCTCATCCGGGTCCATAACCTTACTTATACTTATGAATCTGCCGGAGCACCTACGCTTAAGGATCTGGATCTGACTATCGGCCTGGGTGAGTATATTGCGGTTATTGGCCCCAACGGCTGTGGCAAAACCACCCTTACCCGCCACTTTAATGCCCTATTGTTACCCTCCTCCGGCGAGATCCTGGTAAATGATCTTAATACCCGGGATTATGCCAACCATCGGGAAATTAGACGTCGGGTGGGTATGGTCTTCCAAAATCCTGACAACCAAATTGTAGGCATGAGCGTGGAAGAAGATGTAGCTTTCGGACCCGGCAATCTAGGCTTGCCGGCGACTGAGGTGCGGCATCGCGTCGATCAGGCCCTGGAGCTGGTTGGGCTGTCCGGGTTGCAAACTCGTCTTCCGCACACCCTTTCCGGTGGCCAGAAACAACTTCTGGCCCTGGCTGGTCTGTTGGCTATGGATCCGCAAATTATTGTGCTGGATGAACCCACTTCATCTTTAGACCCGCTGGGCAAAAAGAATGTATTAGATTTGCTGCAGAAGCTGAAAGGCCAGGGAATTGGTATTATCCACATAACCCACAACATGGACGAAGCTGCCCTGGCAGACCGGATCCTGGTCATGAACCAGGGCGAATTAATTGCCGACGGGTGTCCCGCAGATATATTGAGCCGGGTAGAATGGCTCAAATCGCTGGGCCTGGCCCCGCCTCACATCACGGAATTGATGTGGCAGCTTCAGCACGCAGGCGAAAAGGTCGAGGTCGATATTTTCACTATCGATAACGCGGTTAATGAAATTACCGCCCTGCTGGCGCAGTTGCGCGCTGCAACCCACCCGGACCTGCCCCGAAAGGCGGGTAGACATGTATAAACCAGGTGTGTACGTAGCCCATGATTCACCCATTCATAAACGGGATCCCCGGGTAAAAATAATTGGCGTAATAGCCCTTAGCATCATAATTCTGCAAGTTGAATACCTCGGTCTGGTGGCCGCATCCTCGGTGGCAGTGATGGTTTCCCAATTAGCACGTATACCGCTCAAATCCCTATTTAAGACTTTGCGTCCGGTGTTGCCTTTCTTTTTCTGCCTGTTTTTAATGTATGCCTTTTTTACCCCCGGGGTGCCGTTACCCGGTTTTCCGCTGGGGCCAGTGCAAATTACTTACCAGGGCTTGTATCTGGGGCTTATTCAGGTGGGTCGATTCCTGTTGCTGGTAGGGGTAGCATCCATCCTGACCATGACCACTCCGCAGTCTGAACTTACGATTGGGCTGGAACGGTTGTTAAGGCCGCTGCGAATTGCCGGTATTTCTTCGCATGATGTAGCCATGATGGTCTCGTTGGCCTTAAGATTTATCCCCACCCTAATGGAAGAAATGCATAGCATTAGTGAAGCTCAACTGGCGCGGGGCGCTAACTTCAATCCCCACCGCTTAACCGGCAAGATCAAATCTATTATTCATCTGGGTACGCCTCTTTCCACCAGTATCTTTCGCCGCTGTGACGAGTTGGTTGATGCCATGGAGGCCCGAGGTTATCACCAGGGTTCCCGAACTTACCTGCGGGATCTGGTCTTAACCCGGATGGACGCCTGCTTAATAGCAGTCTTTATAATAATTGTGGTCCTTGTACTGGTATGGCATCCCTAAACTGGTCCTATATGGCAGCTTGCCGTCGCGCTTCAGGCGAAAAAATCCAGTCATTAAATGGCTGGATTTTCCACATTTGGGCCAATAAACCTTGTTAAATTAGTAATCCAATTATTATCCTAAGTTGGTCAATTCTCTATGGCATGGTTTTTGCATAATAAAACTACCAAGATGTTGTCGGTGGACTTTATTAATATTGGTTAATGAGTAATAACATCACTAATCCATGCCCTAATGGGACAAACTAGTATCGTCGTCAGCAATGAGATCACACAATTCTTTTTATCAGGAATTGAATACCACAATATCTAGCAGTTTTGTAAGTTTTTAAATGAATGGGGTGGTGAAGTAAAGCCTATTTTTTCAAAAAACTAACAAAGGCCAATCAGATTACTTAAATTTTAAAATTTGGAGGGATAAACAAATGGATTTTGGATTAACAGAAGAACAAAAAATGGTACAGGACATGGCCCGGTCTTTCGCAGAAAAGGAAATTGCTCCTTTTGTGGAAGAGGATGAAGAAAATCATCATTATCGCAGAGAAATACTGACCAAAATGGGCGACTTGGGCCTTTTGGGTTGGAGCATTCCTGAAGAATACGGCGGAAATGGCATGGGCTGGATGGAAGGCGTTCTCGCACTTTATGAAATCGCCAAAGTTCATACATCCTGGAGACTTGCTATCAGCGGTAACTGCTGGGGTCCTGCAATGACCGTTAATGAATACGGTACTGAAGAGCAAAAACAAAAATATATTCCCGGCTGGGTAGATGGTTCCTCAGTAGGAAGCTTTGCTATCACCGAACCCAACACCGGTTCCGATGTAGCCAGCATGAAGACCTTTGCCGCTGATAAGGGCGATCATTGGCTGATGAATGGTACCAAGATGTGGATATCCGGCGGACACACTTCCGATGTTGGATTAGTCTATGCTGTAACTGAAAAAGGCGCAGGCGCTAAAGGAATATCCTGCTTCATAGTTGACTTTAACAATACCCCTGGCATTACCAGAATTCCAATTCTCAAAAAAGTTGGTATGTGGCCTGCTCCGACTTCTGAATTAGTATTTGAGAACGCAGTGATTCCTAAAGAAAACCTCCTCGGACCACTGAATAAAGGCTTCCTAATCTGTATGTGGCAGTTAAACAACACCCGTATGGGTTGCGCTACTGGTGCAGCTGCTCTTTCCAAAGCTTGCTTGGACGGTTCGGTTCAATATGCTCAGGAACGTACCCAGTTTGGCAAACCAATTGGAAAATATCAAATGATCCAGCAACAGATTGCAGATATGATCCTGGAAGACGAAGCCGCCAGACATATGGTTCTTTATGCTGCATGGTTGAAAGACAACAAATTACCCAGTCAGCAAGCAACTTCCGCTGCCAAGTTAATGGGCTGTCATGCAGCTGTTAATGGAGCTAACATGGCAATGAAAATTTACGGTTCCTATGGTTATTCAACTGAATATCCCTGCGGCAGATGGCTGCGTGATGCTAAACAGTTTGAAACCCTGGAAGGAACCTCCAATATGCATAATCAGATTATTGCTAATATTGAACTTGGTTATGCACCTAACCGGTAGGTCGACCCAAGCCGCAAGGCTTACCTATTGACCCGGTTTAATTTATTAGTTATCACCTCCTCATTAATATAGTAGCCACTTTTTTATGATCGACGTTTAGTATTCACGGCTAACGGCGAACATGAGAAGGTGGCGCTTTTTTTAAATCTGGATTAAACTTATATATTAATTTCCAAGAATAATGGAGGTAGCTTTATGATCAGCACTAACCCGGATATCCCCCCCGAAATATCTTTGCCGCATAAGCATTTTGGTCTGCTGGGCCAGGATATATTCGTTTATCGGGAGGTTTCTTCAACCAATAATATTGCCAGATTGATGGCCTTGGCAGGTGCTCCGGAGGGAACCATTGTCATAAGCAGTTCTCAGACCGCCGGCAAGGGGCGGGGGAGGATGAATCGTCAATGGCTCTGCCCCCCCCGGCAGGGGCTCTTAATGTCAATGGTATTAAGACCGGCCATCAGCATGCAGTTGGTTCCCCAGCTGACCCTGCTCTGTGCCGTAGCGGTGGCCGAAACCATAAAGGGTCTCACCAGCGGTGCGGCCGGAATCAAATGGCCTAACGACGTACTTCTCGAAGGCAAAAAGGTATGCGGCATACTCGCCGAAGTTAACTTTGCTAATGGCCAGCCCGAACATGTGATCATCGGCCTGGGAATCAACGTGAATCAAAGCTTGCCCGATCTACCGGCTGATTGTCGGGAGACCACCACCTCGCTTAAAATTGAACTAGGTCAGCAGGTTGCGCGGCTTAGCGTACTGACTCAGTTCATCCAGCACTGGGATAAGCATTATCGGGGTTTTCTACAAGAGGGTTACCGTTACCTCCGCCCCCATTGGTTGGCAAATAATGTAACTTTGGGGCGAATTGTTAATATTAATCGAACCAATGAGGTTATCAGCGGAAAGGCTATAGATATCAGTGAACAGGGTGGTCTGCTGGTAAGGCTGACCGACGGAAAAGTCCAGGAGTTTCTAGCCGAGGATGTAAGCCTGGGCAGAAGTTTTTATGATAACCATTAATTTTATGCCACCCCGTAAACTATATTTAATATGGGTATATAATGAGTAAGCTGTTACACCTGGTCCGATTATCCAGACACATGTACGGTTGTTCTAACACATATTGATGCTGCCAAGGCTAAATATTAGGGGCTAATGGCTAATTTGGCAGGTATTTTTGAAACTTTTTAAAAAATTTTTTTAGTATTTGGCTAAGATTTATACCATCGTCAGCTCAGCCCTATTAGCCTTCAACCATGAGTCAGACTGACTATTCCCCCCCTAATCTGGTATAATGTGCTAATGTGCCTATTATTGGGGCGAGAAAGGTAGCTTCCAGCATGAACCAACGTTTACCTGCTTTGGACCGATTACGAGTTGCTGCAACGTTTGCGGTTATAGCCATTCATATAACCGCTGCCTACGTATTGGTTTCGCCTTTAGCTTACTATACTAACCAATGGGTGCGTTTTGCGGTCCCACTCTTTATTATAATGTCGGGCTATCTTATCTATTATGCCGACCTTAACATCGGTTTTCTCTCCCTGACTTCTTTCTACCGCAAACGCCTGAGCAAGGTATTGGTACCTTATCTTTTATGGACCTGGTTATATGGCTCTTTAACCTATTCACTATCAGGGGCACCGCTTAAGCTGGATCTGCTAATCATCTTCCTGGCTAAACATCTGGCAATGGGAACCGCCTTTTATCATCTCTATTTCTTGCTCATTATCTTACAGCTCTATCTTCTATATCCTTGGCTACGACGGCAGCTGGAGACAAAGTGGATTAGCTGGCTGGCAGCCTCATTTGTGCTGACTTTAACCACCCAAACCATCCTGTATTTAAACATGATGAACCTCATCACTCTGCCGGTGCGTTATCAGGATCTGTACCTGGTCGCTTTCCCCGGCTGGCTTTTCTACTTCGTACTCGGGCTGTGCGTAGCTCTTAAAAAGGATGCCTGGGAAAGTTATTTGCCCCGGCATCGTGTCTCCCTGGGAGGCTTATATTTAATCAGCCTGGGGCTTTTATTATTGGATAGCCGGATTACCTCCACCTTTGCAGCTTCCATTCGCCCTAGCGTGATTTTATATACCGTAAGCAGTTATTTCTTTTTCTATGCCTTGGCCTTACGGTTTAAGCATCCGCTTAGCTCCCTGGGCTCCTGGCTGGCCCAGCAATCTTTTCTAATATTTCTAGCCCATCCGCTGGTCTTGGTGATACTGATTTTCCTGGCTCCCCGCGCTAATCTCCAGCATTTATGGTCAGGCACCCCTGGCATGTTATGGCTCTATCTAGGCACAGTTGGGGGAACTTTATTAATAACCTATATAATCAGCTTGACTCCAGCGGCCTCCTGGGTAGGCGGCACCACCTCCCAGTCTAAGTTCCACCGTCCCCAATAATCGCTTGCGCTTATTATGATGCAGTGCTATCATTGGCTTAAAGTATACTATGACTACTGTTTCAGTCTACTTAGTGACTTACACTCCTATCTGCCACCAGCAATCATAATGGCCGGCAATACCTACTTGCAAGCAATACGAAGTTAGGGGGAACGTTAGTAATGGCAAAAAGAATTCCCAAACCACTTATTATACTGCTGTTTATCTTTTTAGCAGGAGGTTTTTATTGGGCTTATCTAAAATATTTCCCAGCCACCGACACCGGCATTTTAGCCACGGGTACCATTGAAGCCACCACCGTGGATTTGAACGTGAAAGGTGCCGGAACCATTACTACCCTGGACCTTCAGGAAGGTCAGGTCGTGAAAAAGGATCAGTTGCTGGCCGAATTAAGCCGCAGCGACCTGGCGGCCCAGCGGGAAAGAGATGCTCTAGGGGTTTTAGTAGCCGAAGCTAAATTAGCTGATTTGGGTTCGGGAGCCCGGGGTCAAGAAATTAAGGAAGCTATGGCTAATCTGAATATTTCGCAAATTAATCTGGATAAAGCTCGACTGGATTTAGATCGAGCGGCGAAACTAGCCGAGGAAGGTGCACTTCCTCAACAAGAGCTGGATCAGGCGCGAGTTAATTTCGATCTTAAGCAAAACCTATTGGATGTGGCCCAAGCCCGGCTCAGTTTGTTACAATCCGGTACTCGCCCCTCCCAGGTTAGCGCAGCCGCGGCTGAGGTCGAAAGAGCCAAAGCGGTATTAAAAGCAACTGAAAGTATGCTGGCCGACATGAAAATTTATAGCCCTATCGCGGGTACTATTTTAAGCAAAAACTATGAGCCCGGTGAATATGTTCCGCTGGGGACAGCTCTGGCCACCATTGCCGACCTTAGCAATCTGTGGATAAAGGTTTATATCCCTACTGATGATCTGCCCGCGGTAAAGCTGAATCAGCAGGTTCACTTTACGGTCAGCGGGGATGAAACCCAGTACACAGGAACCGTTAGCCATATTTCTTCCCAGGGGGAATTTACCCCCAAGACCATCCAAACCAAACAGGAAAGAACTAATATCGTATTTGCAGTCAAAATAAGCGTGAAAAACCCGGCCAATGTTTTAAAACCAGGCATGCCTGCTGATGTAGTTTTTGCTCGCGAATAGCCAATGCCGGGAATATTCGAACGGTTTTCCGGCCATGTTTAAGCTCTAAGCAACTACTTGCCAGGTGCTATATGATATCCAACTAGAGGAGGGTTATGGGAGTGATTATTGCCAGCGGTTTGAGTAAGTCCTTTGGCCCCGTACAGGCACTCGAACGAGTTAACTTGCACGTAAAGACCGGCACCATCTTCGGACTGGTCGGTCCGGATGGCGCTGGTAAAACTACTCTCCTGCGCATAATATGCGGGCTGATTACTCCGGATGAAGGGGAAGTAAGCTTAGCTGGCTACCCGCCCGGGAAAGCCGAACAGGCTAAGGAGAACCTGGGCTACATGCCCCAGCGTTTCAGCTTGTATGGGGATCTTACCATTATGGAAAATATAGAATTCTTCGCCGCCATGTACAAATTAGATAAGCTCACCCTAACCGAGCGCGCTAATGAGATACTATCCTTGACCAACCTGAGTGCTTTTAAACAGCGCTTGGCTGACAATCTGTCCGGCGGCATGAAACAAAAACTGGCCTTGAGCTGCGCCCTCATAACCAGACCTCGACTGCTGGTTCTGGACGAACCGACCTACGGAGTAGACCCGGAATCACGCAAAGAGTTTTGGAAAATTCTCTACCGTTTGAATCAGTCCGGCATGACGGTCCTAGTCTCAACCGCTTACATGGATGAAGCCGAACTTTGCACCCAGGTAGCTTTCATCAACGCCGGCCGCATTAAGGCCCATGATACTCCGGCCGGATTAAGAAAATCGTTTGGCCATAAGCTGCTGGAAATCAGAGCCCGGGTCCGGGACCCCTATATACTTAATGACCTGCCCCCGATCCTGGATGTTTCCTTTTACGGATATAAGTATCAAGTGGTGGTGGATGATGTTCCAGCGGCAACGGCAGCTATCACTAAACACTTGCAGGATAAGCATATAGACCTTATGGCGATTACCGAAGTATCCCCGTCCATGGAAGACGTCTTTATAACCCTGGCCGAGAAGGAGGTGGGCTAATGGAACATGCCATAATCAGCCACGATCTAACCCGGGTATTCGGTCAATTTACCGCCGTGGACCACCTTAACTTAACTATCCGTCCCGGCGAAGTCTGTGGCTTTTTAGGACCCAATGGGGCCGGCAAATCTACCGTGATTCGTATGCTGTGCGGTATTCTGGAACCCAGCTCCGGCCAGGCTACCGTACTCGGTTATGACCTTAGGCGAGAAGTAGAGAAGATCAAAAGCAATATCGGCTACATGTCCCAGAAATTTAGCCTCTATGAGGATTTGAGCGTGATCGATAACCTTGCTTTCTACGCCGGCATTTATAGCATCCCGCGTCATCAACGCTCGGCGAGGATTGCCGAAATGCTCAGTCTGGCAGACCTTGTTGGTCGCCAGGACTCGCTGGTGGCCAATCTCAGTGTAGGTTGGAAACAGCGTCTGGCCTTATGCTGCGCGATCATTTCCCGCCCGGCCCTGGTATTTCTGGATGAACCCACCAGTGGAGTAAGCCCCACCAGCCGGCGCCAGTTCTTCAACATAATTCAGAATCTATCTAACCAAGGGACCACGGTTATCGTTACCACCCATTTTATGGATGAGGCCGAACGCTGCGACCAAATTGCCTTTATGTCCGAGGGACGGTTAATGGCTCTGGATACGCCTGACAACTTAAAACAAAACGTTATCCAGGGCCAATTGGTAGAACTGGCTCTGCCCCAGCCCATGGAACAGCTGGAGCGGCTGGAGACCCTGCCTTTTGTCCAGGAATGCCGCCTGCACGGAGCCTTTATTCATGTCTTATTAAACGATAAGTCCAGCATTCCGGCCCTCCGGGATTTTGCCGGGGCGGAGCCTCGACCCATAACCCCTACGCTGGAAGATGTATTTATAACCCTGGCCAAAAAGAAGGAGAAGGGTGGCAGTCAAGCATGAGCAGAATTTTAGCCGTAATGAAAAAAGAGATATTGCAAATGTCGCGCGACCGTATGACCCTGGCCCTGGTCTTCATGATGCCCTTAATCCAGTTATTATTGTTCGGTTATGCGATTCAGACGGAAGTAAAACATATTCCCACCGTGGTGTTTGACCAATCGTTGTCCCCCGAGAGCCGCGATATGTTAAGCTCCTTTGCCGCTTCCGGCTACTTTGATATGACTCAGGCCGAGAGCAGTTATAGCGCGGTAACCCAGAGCATCGACAGCGGACAAACCAAGGTCGGTATCATCTTCCCCCCGGACTTTGCTGAAAAGGTCAGGAGGGGGGAATCTGCGCCCTTACAGGTCATCGTAGACGCCAGCGATAATATGGTGGCCAACCAGGCCATTGCCATAGCCAACTCCATCGGCCTAATCAAGTCCCAGCAAGTTATTTTTAATAAAATGCACCTAAGCGGAGCCCCCTATGATATACGGGTACGCCCCTGGTATAACCCGGATGCCATAACCGCTTACTATATGGTGCCGGCGATTCTGGGCGTAATCGTGACCATGACCATGGTGATC
>CAZYJA010000046.1:0-13084 GCA_964647245.1 uncultured Syntrophomonas sp.
TGATTAGCTAAATGGCAATAGTACACACCCAACGGTGTTAATTGTTGTTTATTTGCGGGAAAATTCCACACGGTCTGACGTCCCGGTGTAACAAGAACGTCTCGGCGTACACTTTTGCCTATTGCCAAAATGCCATTCTATGAGTACAATGTATATTAGAGATGCATACCCCCTATAGGTATATTGTAAATAAGGAGGCACTCAAATGGCAATCACGCGACGGTCATTTTTAAAAAGGGCTACAGTATCAGGAATTGCAGCAGCCAGCATAATTACCGGTACCGGGAAAGCTTTGGCCCAGACCACATCAACTGGTAATTACGCTTTGCTGCATAATTTAGACAAGTGCGATGGCTGCAGCCATATGGATACCCCCCTGTGTACTTCGGCTTGCCGCACTAAGAATCGGGACAATTTCCCCATACCGGAAGAACAGATCAAGAATTATTGGCCACAGAAACAATATGAAGACTGGTCGAATAAAAAGGCATTGACCAATCGCCTTACACCTTATAACTGGACCTATGTACAGCATCTGGAGTTTGAGCATAAAGGACAAAAGGTCAAAGTCCACATACCTCGCAAGTGCATGCATTGCGACAATCCTCCCTGTTCAACCTTGTGTCCTTTTGGAGTAAACGATAAGACCCCGGAAGGTGCAGTGGTAATTGATCCCAATGGTTGTTTTGGGGGAGCTAAATGCCGGGATGTATGTCCGTGGCATATTCCTCAACGCCAGGCGGGGGTAGGTTTATACTTGAAAGTTGCCCCTGATTTAGCGGGCGGAGGCGTAATGTATAAATGCGATATGTGTCATGATCTAATTAAAAAGGGTCAGCAGCCAGCCTGTGTGACAGCATGTCCCCGGGGAGCCATTAGATTTGGTGACAAGGAAGAACTACGCGATTATGCCAGGAATTGGGCGCGAGATAATAATGGTTATGTCTATGGTGATGCCGAAAACGGCGGAACCTCGAACTTCTATATTTCTAAAATCCCCTTTGAAGTTATAAATAAGGCCATAATGGCTCAGGACATCGATGGCAAGCCCGGTAAAATTAATATGGCTGTCAATGTAGAAAATCCATTGGATAAACCGAGTCAAATGATGAGTGGTTTTCTTCTGGCTCCCATAGCCGGTTTACTGGCCGCCGGAGTGAGCACTTATCAGATTATGAAGGGGGAGTCTGCCCATGAAGATTAAACGGCACAATGCAGCGGTACGATTTACACATTGGGTTACTGCAGTATCCATATTTGTATTGCTATTTACCGGTATTGGACAGATGCCCGTATATAAAAGGTATTATGTGGACCAGATTCCGGGCTTGGCTTGGTCCAGCAATTTCTTAAGTACTTTGAACATGCACTATATAGCGGCTTTAGTATTGGTTTTTATAAGCGTATATTATGTAACCTACCTACTGTATAGTAAGAAATGGGACATTATTCCACGCAAAGGTGATTTCAAAGAATCAATACTGATTTTTGCCTCCATGCTGGGTTTGGCCCAGGAACCTGACAACGATAAATATCTGGCGGAACAGAGATTGGCCTTTGTAGTCACAGCTTTCTCGATCATGGCCTTGATTGTTACCGGCATCTTGAAAGTATATAAAAATATGCCCGGAGTGTATTTTTCTACGGGCACCGTATTTTGGCTGGCCCAGATTCATAATTTGTTTACGGTAATATTGCTCCTGTCCATATTTGTGCATCTGCTAGCTTTTCTGATTAAAGATAACCGCCCCCTGGTAGCAAGCATGTTCACTGGTAATATAGACCGGGACTACGTTATTCATCGTCATAGCAAATGGTGGGAAAAGCTGACCAAAGGGCAAAACATGGCAGCCGCAAGCACCGTGTCCGCTGGTCATCAGGAGAAAGTAATAACGGTTGGGGAAGGCCATGCTGATGGTTGGAGGTATGGAATGGACCATAAACAGATGAAATTAGAAAACCCGATCAGACTTGCCGAATTAAAACCGCTAGAGACCTTGAAGAAAATAGGCTTGCAGGACGATCAGTTGGTGTGCGATATCGGAGCAGGTACAGGAATATTTACTATACCCGCTGCCCATATCACCAGGAAAAAGGTTTATGCAGTAGATATTAATGATGAAATGCTAACCATTATAAGTCGCAAAGCAGCAGCAGAGGGATTGGACAATATCGAATCGATGAACTTGACGGATGGTCATTTTCAAATAATGGACCATTCTATTGATATCGCTCTGCTGGTTACGGTCTTGCATGAAATTGATAATTCTGGCCTGTTGCTGGGCGAGATAAAAAGAATCTTAAAAACTGATGGTAGAATTGCGGTAATAGAATTTCATAAACGTGAAACTGAGATGGGTCCACCCATAGGGCGTCGTTTAGGCAAAGACCAGGTAAAAGCAATGCTGCGGCTTACCGGGTTTGAAGTCCAAGAGGAATTTGATTTGGGTGATAATTTTTATTGCTTGGTATTTCAATTAGAACCCAGAGAACCGGAGAGTGCTGCCCAGTAAAAGTTTTTTAAGTTATTTAGTGCGGATTAATTTCAATAGGATAGAGGGGGGTTAAATATGAAGGGGAAAAAAGGTGCGATTTGGCTACGCCTGGCCATTTTATTTGGCATTTTGGCTTATGTAACTTATGAGGCGTATTTGCATCAAGTACTAGGTGGTGGTAAAGCAGCTTCGGTACATGCGCTCTGTCCGTTCGGAGCTCTGGAAAGTCTATACACTTTAATATTTATGGGTAGTTTTATACAAAAGATTTATTCAGGTTCAGTGGTATTATTGGTATTGACGATGATAATAGCTTTAATGTTTCGAAGAAGTTTTTGTGGTATGCTTTGTCCGTTTGGTGCATTGCAGGAGTTATTTGCCATAATAGGCCGGAAAATATTTCGCCAGAGGCTAATCGTTCCATCATCCCTTGATAAGCCAGGAAGATATCTGAAATATGCGATACTCCTGCTTACTATTGGAATGGCCTGGTATTATGGCAAGTTATGGATATCGCCTTATGACCCCTATGTGGCCTGGTCCCACTTATCGGTGATAAGTGAAACCATCGCCGAGGACCCCCTGGCAGTGATCGGGTTTATATTGCTTGCGATTACTATGGTTGGTTCTATTCTGTACGACCGTTTCTTCTGCAAATATCTCTGTCCAGTTGGTGCTTTTTATGCTATTATCGCTAAAATTAGTCCCACTCGGATTGAACGCAATGATGATTTGTGCGTACATTGCCGGGCCTGCGACAAGGTTTGCCCGGTTAATATTGAGGTTGAGAAAGCTGTACTAATTAACAGTGCCGAATGTATAAATTGCAACGATTGCGTAGTAGTTTGTCCCAAAAAGGGAGCCTTGGAGGTAAAGACATTTAAACACAAAATCCAACCAATAACTATATTACTCCTGGTAGTGGGGATTTTTTTCGGAACTATTCTTATAGCTGACGCAACCGGTAATTACCAAACTATACCCTCGGCCCTTAAAGAAGGCCAAATCATTCCTCTATCCGCTGTAAAAGGATATTTTACGATTGAAGAAACAGCCATTGCCACAGGTTTAGCATTAAACGAAGTATATATCAAGATGGGTATTCCAGAGAGTGTGCCTAAGAGCACTCCGATGAAAGAAATATCTCAGCAAGTACCGGGCTATGATTTTGATGCTGCTAAAGAATTGAACAATGCGGGTAATGTGCCAGCCCAAGTTAATGTTTCTGACCCAAGCGACAACACTGCTAAAATAAATGCTAGCGGCATAAAAGGTTCTATGACGATCAGAGAAGCAGCCGAATACCTTGCAGTAGATCAGCATGAATTTTACTTGTTGTTCAAAATTCCGGGGGATATACCGGCTCAAACCCAAATGAAAAGTATTGGAGAGTTGGTTCCAGGGTATAATCTTGACCAGGTGAAACAAGATGTTACTGGAGAATAATATTCATAGAAGATTAATGCATTGGATTGAAGTGATTTTTATTTAGAGCAGGATAGGCGGCCCAACATTTTTAGAATTATTCACGGCTAGAAACTTGATAAACTTTTGCTGATCATATGTTTCCTTACTCACTATATAAGGGTAGGGGAACATATTTTATTCTTACTGAGTTTAATTCGATGTGCTAATATGCATAGAATTGTAGAATTATTTCCGAAATTATAGGGGCGAAAGATCCATGGTTGAGCTACCGATAATCTGTTCTTAAGAATCCAAGTGTCATCATATCAAGTGAGTTAACAAATACTTCAATAATCCTGACCCCATTCTCTTCTGTTATATAGTCATCTATCGCTTCAGGAAATAGGGTAATTTGCTCCCGGTCTTCGCCTTGTATGTAGGCCATTCTTCCACCTCCGCATCACCCTATTACTTCTATTTTGTTATCCTTTTTTTCCTTTTCAGTGCGGGAACTTTTCACACAGTCTGACGTTCTTTTAGTAACACAGCATATCTTGCATAGCACTGTTACGGGAAGAACGTCCCGGTGTTACGCAATTATGCCCAATCATTGTATTGAAATAATATGGAGATAAGTTATAATATAGAGCAGATGGTCCGGAAAAGTGAACAAATAGTCCACATTGCAAGGAGGGAAGGAACAATGGCAAAGGGCACCAAGGAGAGGGAAGAATTGATTTTGCAGGCAGCGATTAAAGTTTTCAGTGAGAAAAGCTACAATGGCGCGACCACACGGGAAATTGCTGATGAGGCTGGCGTTGCTGTAGGTACGCTGTTTAGACATTTTCAAAACAAAGAAGACATTCTTAACGGGTTACTCATGGAAATTACGAAAAACATTATGCCAAAAATTGCGGTGGAATCCTTGGAAACAATATTTAAAGAATATTTGGGGACCTCACCCGAAAAAACGTTGCTGGCTTTTATAGACAGTAGGGTGAATATATTCAATGAAAACTATGAAATCCTTAAAGTCGTGGGCATGGAAGCTGTTTACAATGCAGAATTGCGGGATGCCATTATAGATAAGGTATATTTGCCTGTACAAAGGATTTTGAAAAACTTTATTAGAAAAGGCATCGAGAGCGGCCACTTCAGAAATGTCGATGAAGAAATCGTTGTCAAATTTATTTCTGGATTATTCATTTTTTTGGTTTGTGAACGCAAGTACCTGGGAAAAGAGGAAATTAAAGCCGAGATTGATCGGGTAAAGAACCAGATAATTGATATTCTTTTTCATGGTATCGCGGTGGAGAAACAGAGTTTACCCGAGTAAAGACACTTTAATGAAGCAATGAACTAGTAGATTAGGGGGGAATTGCTGGTGAATAAAAAAGTCGGGGTGCTTTTGGTTGTGACAATTTGCTTGTTTATAGGAGGATTATTGTTGAACTTGGACGGTAAAGACGCAGTATCTGTCGCAGCACAGAAGAAAGATAGTCTAATAGCAGCGGATCAAATAGTGGTTTCGTTTCAGCAGATAGGAGGACGCGTCACCGAAATACACGTGCAGGATGGCCAGCCGGTTAAAACCGGGACAGTACTGATGCAATTGGATCTGCGCGACATGGAACTGCAGATCGAGAAAACCAAGGTGCAAATCCTTGGGATAGAGGCTCAAATAAAACAGGTGACGGGATCTCTGGGGAATCAGGACATTGAAAGGCAAAAGCACATACTCAGCTTGTCGGAAGCAACCTTGGGAAATATTCACAAGAATTATGAAAGGGCCAAGGCCCTTTATGACAGCGGAGCTTGTTCGCAGACTGCCTTGGAAGAAATCGAGTTGAAAGTGGTTACTGCTGAGAATACCGTAAAGCAAAACCAGGAACTGCTCAAAAAGTATCAAAGCACCCTGGAGGCTGCCAAATTTAATGTTGAGGTTCTGGAACAACAGAAAAAGGCCTTGGAGCTTCAATTAGAAGTACTAAATGATCAAAAGGACCGTTTAACCTTGAAGGCCCCCGCCGATGGCATTATTATGCGGGTCATCCCTAAAGTTGGCGAGAATGTAACAGCCAATGCGCCGGTACTGCTCCTGCAGACTAACGAACTTTATTTTGATTTGTATGTTCCCGAAATGCAGGTGAAAAATTTCCAGGTTGGAGGAAGGGTTTCCTTTCGGGTTATTTCTCAGGATAAAATAAATTCCGGAACGGTTCGCTTTATTAATAGTGCGCCTCAATACACCAGTACCCGCATGTCCCGCGATAATAGCCAGGGAGACCTGAGCACCTTTCAAATTCGCATCTATCTGGAGGATGGGGATGGATTACTCCCGGGGATGACCGTGGAGGTAAACACTGATGTGGCAGATTAAAAACGAAATCAAGCGGATCATCAACGGCAAGATGTATGTCGCGGCAATGCTTGCTCCGCTGATTGTTGCCCTGGTATTCGGCGCTGTTTTCAGCAACAACCAGATCTTTGACGCGAAGATTGCAGTAGTGGACCTGGATAACAGCAACTATAGCAGGCAGCTGATTGAGAAGCTGGATGCTTCTCCCAGTATACAGGTAAGCCGGGTTTTTAATGAGCCGGTAGAGCCCATCCGGATTTTATATAACGAGAAATACCTGTCCGTACTCTCTTTGCCCCAAGGGCTGGAGGAAAACGTCTACCGGGGGAAGCAGAGCAACCTGGGTCTGGCCATTGACGATACGCTTGCAGCTGCAACCGGCAACATGCGGCAGGCGGTGGCAGAAGTTATAGCCACTGAGAATTTGAGCGCCAGCTTATCCAAAGTAAAGACTCTCGGATTGACAGGGGAACAGGCAGCCGGGCTGCTCAGCGGGCTTACCCTGCAGCAACGGTTGTTGTTTAATCCGACCGCGGAGTATATTAACTCTATCGTGTTTGGTTTTGTTCACGTCGTTCTTTTTGCCCTCCTGGTCCTGCAAACGGCTAAAATTATTCCTGTACTGCGGCAGGAAGGGAGCTTACGGCGAGCATTGGATTCACCGGCTGGGCTTCTGTCCCGCTTACTGCCTTATTCCATTCTCTTTTCCGCCAGTTCGCTTCTATCGGTGGGAATGCTCAAGCAAGTCGGCGGTCTTCGTTTTGCCGGCAGTGTTGTGGAATTTCTGCTTCCGTTATTTATCTTTAGCTTCACATCGGCATTGCTAGGCATGCTGCTGGGGTGGTCGGCAATGGAACCCTCTAAGGCGATAGGGAGGATTATTTACGTTGTAACTCCCTCCTTTATGCTTTCCAATATGACGTTACCGGTAGCACTTATGCCAAGAATTATCCAGATTCTTGCGAATGTTTTTCCGATGAATTGGTATTTTAGATTTTTTAAAGCAATTGGTTTGAAGGGAGCGCCGCTATCCTGCCTGTGGTCGGAAATTGGAGGCGCGGTAATCCTTACAGCTGTACTGGGACTGCTATTCATTGTCTTTGTTTTAAAGGAATTAAGGAAAGACACCAAGTTAATTGACGAGGCCCAGAAAAACCCCCAAATCGCTGCGTTGGTATGAGATGGCGGTGGGAAAACCAGGATTTGGTTGGGACCTATGTCTAAGATTAAACTGGTGACCTTGGTTATGGTTTAGTGGGTACCCTGTTAATTACGGGATGCAGTATTTAGTGGGCTGGGGCTAATGTTTCCCCGGGCCGTGTTTAGGGCTGCAAATATAAGGACTGATGAATTGCTGCAATACTTGACCTTTTTGAATTTCATAAATTATAATGGTAGGTGAGCAGAGTAGATAGGGGAGATACCTAGAGCTGAGAATAGTGGAAGAAAGTAAGACATTGTCTAAACAGGTTCCACTAAGAGTTGAGATGAGATGAGGTGAGATATTGATATCATATCGCGCAGCTAAGACGTAAGTTTACGCCTATAAACTTTCGTTAGCTTTCTTTGTATTTCCAAACCAATCATAGTATTACTATTATAAGAACCAAGTGATAGTGCAGGTAATATCTGCTATAAAAGGCGGGATGGTTATTTACTGGCTTCACTATCAACTTATGGCGTGGTGGCGCCTTGTTTATCTATGTATTTATTGAAAGGGGCATATTATTTATGAAAAAGCTAAGCGCATTATTACTCGTTTTCATATTAACAATTGGTACATTAAGCGGGTGCTCAGGCAAAAGTGAGACTCCCAAGCAACAGGTTTTTAAAATCGGTATTGTACAACCTATGGATCATCCTTCCTTGAATGAAATCCGGGAGACCATCATTTCAGAATTGAAAGCCCAGGGCATGGGAGATAAAGTGGAAATCATTACCAAAAACGCTAATGGCGATATGAACTTACTGCCATCTATAATGCAAGAGTTTGTAAATAGCAATGTGAACATGATCGTTCCTATTGCAACCCCGGCTGCTCAGGCTGCGCGAGCTTCCACTACCACAATACCAATTGTGTTTTCGGCGGTGAGCAATCCGGTACAAGCAGGTCTGGTTACCTCATTTGAAGCAACCACTGGTAATATAACCGGTGTTTCGAATTCAATCCCTATAGAAGACATTTTTAAATTGGCCGGTACCGTCACACCTAAGGCCAAGACATTCGGTTTTATTTATAACAGCAGTGAAATAAACTCCACCAGCGGCATAGAAAAAGCCAAGGCTTATTGCGATAAAAACGGGATTAAATACAAAGAAGCTACCATCACTGCTACTGCCGATTTGCAGCAGGCGGCATCGTCTTTGGTTGACCAGGTGGACGCTTTCTTTACCCCCAATGATAATACAGTTGCTTCGGCTATGGCCATTTATGTTCAGGTCGCAACCGATGCTAAACTGCCTATATATGCCGGCGCTGATTCCATGGTGAAAGATGGGGCGTTGGCAACCGTGGGTATAGACTATGTTAAATTGGGAAAACAAACTGCAGCTATGATTATCCGTATTGTTAATGGCCAAACGATAAAAGATAACCATGTTGAGCAGGTTGCAGAATATGCTAATATGATCAATATTAATACGGCCGATAAGTTGGGTATTACTATCTCAGATGAATTAAAGCAAAAGTTTGTTATACTGGGTAAATAAAATAAATCTGAATCCATAAGCAAAGGAAATAATATGACACTATTAATTGGTTCTATTCAGCTGGGCTTGCTATATGCAATTATGGCATTGGGCATCTATATAACATTTCGGATTTTGAACCTGCCGGACTTGACGGTTGATGGCAGCTTCTCCCTGGGCATGGCTTGTGCTGCGGTGGTGGCTATAAGTGGTCATCCGTTCCTGGCTTTGTTCGTGGCTATTTTAGCCGGCGCTTTAGCCGGCCTGGTGACCGGTCTGTTGCACACCAAATTAAGTATCCACCCCATCCTGGCAGGGATATTGGTTATGACCGGCTTGTATACGGTAAACCTGGCAATAATGGGGGGGAAGGCCAATCTGCCGGTAGTTGGCAGCAAGACCATTTTTACTATGATAGAATCCATGGCGGTGATACCAGGCGGGATGGGTAAAACCCTGCTCGCCTTCTCCATTTGCATTATCGTAATAGCCGTTCTGGCCATATCTTTTAAAACCAGGTTGGGCCTGGCCATTCGCGCCACCGGAGATAATGAGGACATGGTGCGTTTATCCTCAATAAATGCCAATGTTTCGAAATGTATTGCTTTATCGGCGGGTAATGCCTGTGTAGCCTTATCCGGGGCTTTAATCTGTCAATATCAGATGTTCTCTGATGTAGGCTCCGGAGGCAGCATGGTCATCATTGGCCTGGCATCAGTTATTATTGGGGAAACGGTATTCGGCCGACGATCGGTTACTATCGGCCTGGTTGCAGCCGCTTTTGGTTCTATCCTGTACCGAATAATCCTGGCATTTGCGCTGAAAATAGACATGTTCCCGGCCTATGCATTGAAACTGATCTCGGCCGTCATTGTAATAATTGCTCTTTCCGGACCTTCCATCAAAGCAATTATCGAGCAGAATAAGATCAGAAGGGAGGTCAACAACCATTTAAATAATAAGGTTGTGAAATAATATGTTGGATTTAATAAATGTCAGCAAAACCTTTTATGCTGGAACTGTAAATGAAAAAAGGGCGTTAAATTCAATAAACCTCCACTTGGATCCAGGAGACTTCGTAACTATAATCGGCTCCAATGGGGCAGGCAAGTCCTCGTTATTCAATGCCATCGCGGGCGCATTCTATATCGATAGTGGTGCCATTCTACTGGATAATAAGAATATTTCCATGATGGCAGATTATAAAAGGGCCTATGACATCGGCAGGCTTATGCAGGACCCTATGAAAGGTACGGCGCCTTCTTTGACTATTGAGGAGAATTTGGCCTTGGCCTACAGCCGAAAAGCCCATAAAAGCTTTTTTGCCTTAAACAAAAGGGATTCAGAGTACTTTAGAGAATTATTAGCCCGTCTGGATTTAGGTTTGGAAAACCGCATGAAAACCAGGGTCGGTAATCTGTCTGGAGGTCAAAGGCAAGCTGTAACCCTGCTTATGTGCACTATTTCATTACCGAAGCTATTGCTGTTAGATGAACATACGGCCGCCCTTGATCCTGCCACCGCCCAAAAAATATTGAAAATAACCACGGATATTGTAGCCAACGAAAGAATAACCACCATGATGATCACCCACGATATTCGATCTGCTCTGGCGATTGGCAATCGTACTATAATGATGGATGAGGGTGAGATTATTTTGGATATCAAGAGTGAAGAGCGCCGCCAGATGACCATTGAGGAGTTATTAACCTACTACTCCCGAGAAAGAAAAAAACAGCTGACCGATGATAGGATTTTACTAGCTTAATAACTGTTACATCGCGTTACACCGGGACTGTTACACCGGGACGTTCTTTCTGTAACACAAGCTGTGTTACAGAAAGAACGTCCCGGTGTAACACGGTGTAAAACGGCTTTATACTGTTTCCGCCAGGGCAATATGTTTGCGAATCACTTGGCAGGACTCTGCAAATAACTGCTGTTCCTCCTCAGTTAAATGCAGCTCAATTATTTCCTCTATGCCATTTTTACCTATAATGGCCGGGACACCAACGTGTAAATCGGTTTGTCCATACTCTCCTGCCAGGAAAGCTGATACCGGCATAACTCGATGTTCATCATGAAAAATTGCTTTGACCATATCAGCAAGTACGCAACCGATTCCGAATTCTGTGGAATTTTTTCCGTTTATGATATCCATGCCAATCATGCGGGTGCGGTGTAATACATTTTCCAAATCAAGCTTGCCGTAAACAGCGGGCTTTTCCTTCATTAATTCCCCTAGAGGTTTTCCCGCAATACTGACATGAGAAAATGGTATCATGCTGGAGTCGCCATGCTCTCCCAGGGAGAAACATTGTATGCTTCTGGCGTCTATCCCGGTTATTTCCTGCAATACCCGCTTAAGTCGGGCAGTATCCAGGGAAGTGCCGGTACTAAACACTCGGTGCTTTTCCCAACCGCTATGCTTTCGCATATAATTAGCGATGACATCGGCCGGATTCGATATGCAGATTAGAACACCTGCAAATCCTGAGTATTTTAGCGGGTCAACAATCTCCTTCATTACCCTGATAGAATCGCCCATGGTGTCTAGTCTCGTTTGTCCGGGTTTTCTGGGCACCCCTGCGGCGATAACAACGATGGCTGCATCCTTACAATCATCATAATCGCCCGACCTTACGATGGTGGGATGGGGCATGAAGCAGGCGGCGTCAGCTATGTCAGCGGCCTGGGCGACTGCTTTGGGTTGGTCTATATCAATAAAAACAATCTCACTGGTATCTCCCTGGGTCAGTAAACTAAAAGCACAGTGCGAGCCTACATGACCTGCGCCGATAATTACAATTTTTCTGGCTTTATCTATCATAATATTAGGCTGATTTCCAAGCTTAGGAACAATAACTTTTAGAAATCAGCTATGTTCACCTCTTTCATATTAATATCTAACCCTATCTGTATCTAAGACGTGCATAATTATCTAATTATACTATACAACAGTATGTTTAGATAATGATATGAGGGACAAGCTTTTGGCTGAGGAAAACGGGCATGGTATAATAGGGAAGGACAAAAGATAAATTATGGAACCAGAGGTGATCATAATTGGGTGTTAAACAGCGGCCAATCGGTGTTTTTGACTCAGGGGTAGGTGGTATTAGTGTGCTGGCAGAAATAGTCAGACATCTGCCCGGTGAAGAATACATATTTTTTGCCGATTCACTCCATAACCCTTACGGGACCAAGGAAGTGGCTGAGGTAAAACGTCTATCGCTGGCAGGAGCTGATTTTTTGGCGGAACGGGGGGTCAAGGCCTTGGTGGTAGCCTGCAATACCGCCACCAGCATTGCTATTCATGAGATAAGGGATCGGCTGTCAATCCCGGTAATTGGCATGGAGCCGGCGGTTAGGCCAGCGGTGGAGCAGAAACGCCAGGGTTTGATTCTGGTCATGGCCACGCCAAATACCCTGAAACTTGACAAGTTTAACAATCTGCTGCACCAGTTCGGGGATGCACCGAATATTATTCCGATGCCCTGTCCAGGTCTGGCTGATCTGATTGAAAGCGGTTACATAGAAGGGGAAGTGATCGACGACTATCTGGAGCAATTGTTTGTGCCTATCAACCTGCCAGATGTCTGTAGCATTGTTCTAGGCTGTACGCACTATCTTTTTATTAAGCCAGTAATGGCCAGATTTTTTGATCAGCGGGTATCGATTATCGATGGGCATCTGGGAACGGTCAAGCAGTTGGCAAGGGTCCTGCAACAGGAGAACTTGCTCCTGGACACACCAGCAGTGACTCAAACCAAGATTAGTTTTCACGCAACCGGTAATGAGCCGGCCACAGTGGCTCAGTGCCAGCGACTACTTGACTTTGCCTTGAATGAGCTCTGTCAGAGGGAAACGGTATAAGTTAAATTATTCCGCACGCCTTACGAAATCTTAAAACAGATTTGTAAGGTGCTTTAGGATGGCAAATAGGTGGTTGGTTTTGGAAGACGGATTATTCCTTTGGGATACCAGATAAATAAAAGAATGCATTTTGACCGTAAAAACTATTTCTATCCAGATTTACCTAAAGGTTATCAAATTACTCAAAGCCAAACTCCAATTGGGTATGATGGTTATGTTACTATTTATGTTGATGGTCAAGAAAAACGAATTGGCATTG
>CAZYJA010000047.1:0-13014 GCA_964647245.1 uncultured Syntrophomonas sp.
TTTTGCCGAAAATGCAGCGGGTTTCTTGACAAAAGCGGTTTAACATAGCTAAAATAGATTGGTAGTCTCTAGACTCCTGTTTGGCTCCAGCCCCGTTGACAAACAGTGAGTGGGGAGGCTAGGCATAGAAAGGGAATGACATACAGGAGGGAAAATCGTGAAATCATACATGGCGAAGCCAGCAGAAATTGACCGCAAATGGTACGTGATAGATGCAACTGACCAGGTTCTGGGTAGGTTGTCTTCAGAAGTAGCTTCGATACTACGAGGGAAACATAAACCTATTTACACTCCTCATGTAGATACCGGGGATTATGTTATTATTATCAACGCTTCAAAAATAAGACTTACCGGGAACAAGCTCAAACAGAAAATGCTTCGGTGGTACTCTGGTTATCAGGGTGGCCTAAAGGAAATAAGTTATGGCGAAGTTCTAAAAAAGAAGCCGGAAAGAGCGATAGAAGTTGCTGTAAAAGGAATGCTTCCTCATAACCGTCTGGGTGCGGTCATGTTTAAGAAACTTAAGGTGTACAGGGGTAGCGAACACCCGCATCAAGCCCAATTACCCGAAGTTCGTGAATTGAGAGGTTAAGGAGGAGCGATATGTCTAAGCCACAATACTGGGGAACCGGAAGAAGAAAAAAAGCAATTGCCAGGGTAAGGCTAGTACCTGGTGATGGTAATATTACGATAAACGAAAGAAATTTCGAAAACTTCTTTCCTAATAAAACTAGTCGCCTGATTGTTTTACAACCGATGGAATTGACCGAGATGAGCGGAAGATTCGACATTATATGCCGGGTCAACGGCGGTGGAGTAACCGGCCAGGCGGGAGCGGTAAGATTAGGAATTGCCCGGGCACTGATAAAGGCTGATGGCGAGTTGCGTCCCCGGCTTAAGAAGGCGGGCTTCCTGACTCGTGATCCGCGCATGGTTGAAAGAAAAAAATATGGCTTGCACAAAGCCCGCAAAGCCCCTCAATATTCAAAACGTTAGCATTAGCTTCGAGTACACTTTAAACCTCTCCATTTGGAGGGGTTTTTTATTGGGAATCTAAGCTTGCAGTCAGAAAATATTGGAAATATACTATTCATATATTATTAACCTCCCTGGCATATATAAGAATGGGGGGAGGTATGGCTTTGTTCAAGCGGGCGCTTATTTTAAAGAGAAAGCCGGGCAGTATAATATTGGCCATTCTGCTGCTGCCGGCTTTGTGCATATGGGGTACTAACATTAGTGAGGAGCATAAGTTAGAGCCGGTGATGTCCTATGTATTAGCTAATCAAGTAATTGTGGTAGACGCAGGTCACGGGGGATTTGACCCTGGAGCTATTGGTCCGGCTCAGAACCAGGAAAAGGATATAACCCTGGCCATCAGCCGTAAACTTTGTCACAGCCTGAGTCAGGCCGGAGCATTAGTAATAGCTCTGCGCGAGACTGATGCTGATCTGGCCGGGGAAAATTTCTCCGGCAGTGTGCGTGAACGAAAGCGTAAGGATCTGGCGGTTCGGGTAGCCCGGGCAGAGGAAAACAAAGCGGATATTTATATAAGTATTCATGCTAATGCCGACGTAAGCCCCAGGTGGTCCGGTGCCCAGACCTTTTATAATGGAAAAAGTGACAAGGCCAAACAGATGGCCATTGCTATTCAGGATGAATTCACCAGGATATTAGGAAATACCAACCGTAAAGCTAAAACCGGCAATTATTATATCACCGATAAGACCGAAATGGCGGCAGTGATCGTCGAAGTAGGCTTTCTCTCCAATCCTGCTGAAGAGCAGCTCTTAATCTCGGAAGAATACCAGGATAAAATAGTATATGCAATCTTGTCGGGTATTGCCAAGTCGCAGGCACAAGCCGATCAAGCACCCAGCCAGTAAACCATATGCAAGGAAAATATGGTGGCACTAATATTTACAAGTTGGACAGGCAGTTATTTCTGCATGAATGAAGTATCGTCATTTGTGGGAAGTACTAAATGTAGGATTAATTATAAGTTATTATTTTTGTTAAGGGGGCAAGCCAATGATTACCTACGTAGGACTATCACCTCATCCACCCCTAATCATACCGGAGGTGGGAGGAGAAAAGGCGCAGAAGGTGGTGGCCACGATTCAAGCCATGCAGGCTATGGTTCGTGAATTGCTGGCGGATTCGCCGGACACCGTGGTATTTCTAACCCCGCATGGCAACGTATTCTCCGACTGTATTACTTGCCTGACCGAGGCCGACTTATCTGGTGATCTGGGAAACTTCGGCCGACCTGACGTGCATACCAACCACCCCAATGACCTGAACCTGGTACGAGAGCTGATGATACGAGCTGAACAGCGTGGCATTAATGTCATAGGAATTGACCGGGAGATGGCAGAAGGCCACCAATTGAATCCTAATATTGATCATGGGATCCTGGTACCGCTCTACTACCTGGAGAAGGCCGGTATGGAGGACAAATCGATAGTGGCGATAAGTGTGGGCGATCTGGATAATATAGAGTTGTACGCTTTGGGCCGGGTGATCCAGGAAAGTGCTGATAGTCTGGGTAAAAGAGTAGCGATTATAGCCTCGGGTGATATGTCCCACCGTTTGCAGAATGAGGGACCTTACGAATTTCATCCGGATGGACTTAAATATGATCTAACCGTAAAAGAATTGCTCTCTCAGCATGATGTGCCAGGATTACTGAATATACCTGCAGCTTGGCGCGACAATGCCGGGGAATGTGGTTATCGTTCTATTGTCATCATGTTAGGTACCCTGGATGGCTTTGATTTTCAGACCAAGGTTTTTGCTTATGAAGGACCATATGGAGTGGGGTATTTAACTGCCGGGCTGCATCCAGGCGAGCCGATCCCAAGTATCTTGGCAGAAATGGAAAACCAACAGGCCAGTCTCATCGAGAATTGGCGCGCGGCTGAATCTCAGCCCGTCAAATGGGCTCGGATGACTCTGGAAAGTTATATTAAGAACGGGTGCAAACCGGATCTGCCCAAGGAGATGGAGTCCCTGCTGCAGGAGCGGGCGGGAGCTTTTGTTTCTATCAAAAAACATGGCCAACTGCGAGGGTGTATCGGCACTTTCCTGCCGGTTTATAAAAACCTGGCCGAAGAAATTAGAAATAATGCGTTGGCGGCCGGACTGCAAGACCCCCGCTTTCCCCCCATTGAGGCCGGCGAACTGGTGACCCTGGTTTATTCGGTAGATATTTTAGCCGAACCGGAACCCTGTAAACAGGAGGACCTTGACCCTAAAACCTATGGGGTTATTGTAAGCAGCAAGGGCAAGAGAGGACTCCTGTTGCCTGATCTGGAAGGGGTCGAGACGGTGGCCCAGCAGTTGCAGATAGCCTTGCAGAAGGGCGGAATTGCGCCCTACGAGCAGTATTCACTGCAACGCTTTAAGGTTAACAGGTTCAGATAGTTTATGAAAATGCAAACGCCCAGGCGCGTTCGTAGTAATAACCGGAGGTAGGATGATGGCCCAGATTGAGGCTTTGTTTTACGAAAAGAATGATGAAGAAGTGGTGCGTTGCTGCCTTTGTCCTCACCATTGCCGACTTAAAGACCAAGCGGCAGGCTTATGCCGGGTGAGAAGCAATCAGGCCGGAACCCTCTTTACTGCCAATTACGGGGAAATATCATCCTTGGCCCTGGATCCCATCGAAAAGAAACCGCTTTATCATTTTTACCCCGGTTCCTTTATCCTATCGGCAGGCAGTGTGGGCTGCAACCTGGCCTGTTCTTTTTGTCAGAATTATGGGATCGCTCACGGTACTCCCTCCACCCATTATCTGGAGCCCGAAGATTTGGTACAAATAGCCATTAATGCCCGGGATGAAGGTTCTATTGGATTAGCCTTCACCTATAATGAACCCTCTATCTGGTATGAATATATATTGGCTGCCGCCCCCCGGCTTAAGGATCAGGGGCTGAAGACCGTATTGGTGACCAACGGCTATATCGAAAAAGAGCCGCTACAAAGGCTCCTGCCCTTTATTGACGCATGTAACATAGATGTTAAAGCCTTTAATAACCAATTTTATCCCCAACTTTGCCAGGGCCGGCTGCAGCCCGTCAAGGCCACCGTGGAGAACCTGGTTGGCAAAATACATGTAGAAGTAACGACGTTGCTCATTCCCGGCCAAAACGATGCCGAGCCGGAAATAAGGGAACTATCACGTTGGCTGGCTGGGTTGGACCCCAATATCGTCTTGCACTTGTCAAGGTACCACCCGGCTTACAAGCTAAATCTGCCGCCAACCCCCGAGGTAACCATGCTGCGAGCCCAGGAGATTGCCAAAGAGCATCTGAATTTTGTATTTGCAGGCAATCTGGGGCGGGCAGATAACCATACTTACTGTCTTAATTGCGGGCATCCATTAATCCAGAGAAACGTCTACCAAGTTGAGATCAGCGGCATCGCTGACGGTAGGTGTAATTCCTGCCAGGTTAAGCCGACCTATATTCAAGGTATTTAGAATTTACGGCCCTACTTGGTTCCATGGGATGATTCTTAGCCATAATTAGTCTGCTATTAGTAAGCGTGATAATAAGCCGGGAGGGTGATACTGCTCCCGGCTTATTATATGAAAGCCTCGGGATTAACCCCGACCGGCTGTTCAAGCAGGCAGCCTGTGCCTGCAATTTATGATATGAATAGCAAACCCAAAGGGTTACCAGGCCGGGGAATGATGCTGGCTGTAAACCTGCCAAGTTTTAACATTCATATTAGCCATTTGAAACCGAAAACCTAAGTAATATTATGCGTGCGTGGGTGATAGGTATGAAACGGCTGATTACGTTGGGATTTATCATGGGGATGGTCTATTTTACGCTGGAGGGTTTCTGGCGCGGATGGACTAATATTGCGATGTTATTTATAGGTGGTTTTTGTGGAGTACTGATTGGGTTATTAAATGAGTATCCCCGTTTCATGAGACTCAGGGTGTGGCAGCAAAGCTTAATCGGAGTACCCATTGTCTTAACGGTTGAATTGATATCAGGCATGATTCTCAACGTGTGGTTAGGCTATGGAATATGGGATTATTCCGAAGTGCCTGGCAACCTGTACGGACAGATATGCATAAGCTATTCAGCCCTGTGGTTCCTGCTGATACCTTTTGGCATCTGGATGGATGATTGGCTACGTTGGAAATTATATCAGCAGGGTAAACCCTATGGCTTAAAGAAGATATACCAGGATTTAATTACTTTAAAATGAAGCTCCTGATAATCAGGTGCAGCGGCATTCCCGATACTGCCTTTGAACTCTGACTGTGGTCGTTAAAAATCCAAGAATCCCGAGGCATCAAGGGGTTGAAAGGAAGAATGGATATAGCTGTCTATTGATTTTAGCTGATCAGAACTGAGGTGGTGGAAAAAACGCGCCAATTCATGCTGCCAGGGTATCTCCATTAACTCCTCGCCCACCCTTTGCAAGGAAAAGGACCCATCGATCCTAAGCTCCTCGGCGAACACGATTTTGGCCAGGATTGATAGTTCTAAATCCCCCAGGGAAGCAAATAAATGCTGATATTCGTCATCGAATAAGCAGTCAGCTTCCAACAGATCGATAAAATCGCCTAAGGAATGAATTTTGGAGTTAATTAGGGCAGTTTTGTCATCCGCCTTGGAACAATCCATTATTTCGGCTACCACCGCCCGGAAACTATCATCATCCATAGTTTTGCCCTCATCAAAAACTATGTCCAACGCGGAGTTCGCTTTACTATCCAGAATAATAACATTGGCCAGGCAATTATGCTCCAACGCGTTCCAAAATCGGGGCAGCAATACCTTTTGGAAGTCGCTGATGTAATTATTGAGCCTGGCATTATCTATCCCCAGATCGGCTATCAAAGCCGGGATGGCCTCAGCGAATAGTAACGAGCATTGATCCGAAGTCAAGCTGCTAAACTTTTCCCGTACCATTTCGTATTGAAGTTTGGATAGGCTTAGTTCCCGGGCTTTATTGCCGGCTAAAAAGGAGAAAAGCGAATTGGTGAGTACAATTTCGAATAAATTGATTAAGGCTTCGCTGGTGTCGATACGATAGACTCGGCCATAGTTGCTTAACAGCTGCTTAACATCCTGCTGCGGGAACAGCTGGCAAAATTCATTCTCGATGGCTAAATGCTCCAGGTATTGTTGGATATAGAGAATACCTTGCTTATGCATATCGTCAAATAGCAGCGGGTAATCTATACTGGCCATGGTATCCTGGGCTCGAAATAAGATATCATAATTTTTAAAGAAGTCGGGCAAGGCTTCATCCAGGGTGGCATGGTAGGCCTGGTTGGGAAAGTCCAGCTTATTAGCCTGTAGTGCTTGAAAAAAGCTGTGGGTTGCATTGAAACATAAATTTAGTTGGGCCAGGCCCTTGTCATAGGTTTCCTGAAGGGGGTGGGCTTGTAATAAAACTAGAGCTTCTTCCGGATGGGGATAACTGCTGATATAGGTGTCGATGGAATAAAGAATCGATAACAAAAGGTTTTGGGCAGTTTCAGTTTTTACCGAAGTGCTTTCGCCTCTGGTGTACCTTAGGATTAAGTCTCGCAATAGACCCATCAGCTGGGATTTGATGTCATCCAGGGTCGATTGGTTGATAAGTCCGGCCCGGTGTCCCGCTTCCAGAAGCGCCAGAGTGTAGTGATCCGGATCCAAACGGGCCTTGCTTAGAAGCCTGCGCTTCTCAATGGTGGTTGTTATCATTACCATGGCCTTCTTTCCCGTGCATAGTCGGCTTGCTGATTGGCCTGTCTTAGATTAATGGCCAGCAATGTCATTTCCCGGTCCCGTAAGAGTTCTACCGACCCGTGGCAGGACGTATTAAAGAACTCCTCCATGGTGGATATTAATTCATCGTCGCCGAGCTGGTCTTCGGTTTCGTTCTTCATATAATAAAATATTGCCACCAGTTCATTGATAATAGATACGTATTGATCCTGTTCAATATATGATGAGCTGCAAAAGGCCGTTATAATTTTATTTATAACTTCTACACCCAATTCAACTCGACCGTGGTTTTTAATAGTGAGGTCTCGCCATTCAATAATCTCCTGGGCTTCAGGGGCGGTTAATGCCAATCCGTACTTTTGGGATATTTGGTTGGACCTGAGTATTTCACCTAAGGTAAGCTTCTGAATTCCTCCCGTGAAATCATAAATATCGATTAGGTTCATCGCGCAGCCCTCCCCGGATAGAAAACAAAAAAAACAAATCATCTCTTGACAAATGGGTTTATAAATGATATATTAATAAATTGCATGGATAGTATATGTATTATAGGTTGATTACGCCAAGTTGTCAATGAGCTTTAAGTTGGACATTATTACCTGCAAACTGATTATTAAGTATAAAAACGTCGCTAAGGATTCTAGGTCTTAGGCGGCGTTTTTGATTATTTTGGGGTCCAGATGCAAGAAGTTTCTACCTCAGAATGTAACACCATAAAGGCAGGCCCATAGGATAAGCAATAACCTGCAGAAAGGGGAAAACTATGAATAATTCGCCTTCTCAATATTCCGCTGCTCCCCAGAACCGATCACCGCTAAGGCTAAGTTTAGGTCGAATTTTCTATACCTGGCGCCGCTATCTGCAATGGATCTACCCCGGGCAAGACTATGCCCGGACCCGACCGGCAGAAATTCTCCCCCATACTATTAGTGCCCATCAAACCCTCCTGCTAAGACTGAGAAATGTAGATATGCAGCTGCAGCACAATAAGATAACCAATCTAAACCTGGCTCGAATGCGGATAGACCGACTGGTTTTGAAACCGGGGGAGACCTTCTCGTTTTGGCGCATGGTAGGCAAGCCTACTCGCCGAAAAGGTTATCTGGATGGAATGGTTCTTTGTAATGGCAGCTTTTATGCGGGTACGGGCGGAGGGTTGTGTCAATTATCCAATTTAATTTACTGGATCACCTTACATACCCCGCTTACCGTGGTGGAACGCTGGCGTCATAATTATGATATCTTTCCCGATTTGGATCGCACCCAGCCATTTGGCAGCGGTGCCACCGTTTCCTACAACTATATTGACCTACAGATAAAAAATAATACCTGTGCCGACTACCAACTGCTGATTTGGCTTGATGATCAGTACCTCCATGGTGAGTGGCGAAGCAGCCATCCATCAACCCTTGCCTATCGGGTTTATGAAAGCGAACATTCTATCGCGGCTGAGTGGTGGGGAGGCTATATGCGTCGCAACGTTCTCCGCCGTCAGGTCTGTAACGGCGACAGCCAGGTCATTAAGGATGAATTTGTCTGCGCCAATCAGGCCATCATGATGTATGAACCGCTATTAGGGCCATAAAGGCAAAATTACATAACCCCTCCGGTAACACCAAGTAAAGAAAACACATACATTGAGTTAGCTGGATATTTATTTGTTGTTATTTTCTTTTAATAGAAAAGGGAGGAATGTTTATGGATAAACCAAAATATCAACACTGTAGCTACAAAAATAAGCACAAATGCAAATTACGCAGCCATACGATTCCCAGCAATCGATTTACCATAATGATGAATAGCTGCAGCCCTAACCCCGTCATTAATCCTGACCTCAAAACAGATGCCGACCCGTATTATGATCGCGATCTCGTCCATAATAAACGGGTTAATTGTGACAACTATGAGCACTATGAGAATGAGTATTATGAGCCCGATGACAACCATGAAACTGAGGTGAAGGCTAAGCGCCACCAGAGCCATAAGAGTCGTAAAAATCATAAGGACCATAAAAGCCATAAAAATCATAAACTTCAACCGGAGGATTATGGCGGTGATCATGAATACTATCCAAAGCATGAAAGCCCTGGAAGCCATGACTATCAAGACTATTATGAAGGCCGTGAAGACCACCGTGACTATCAAGCCTATCAGAATTATGAACCACATGGCTACTATAAGGATCATGATAGTTATGAAGAACGTAAAAATTATAGTCGCGAAGATCATGACAGGTATTCCGGTGGTTCCCGACCCGCCCCAGAGATTTGCGGTAATGATCCCGTCAAACACCATCATTGTATCCCCCGCCGGGGTGAGTTGATTATTAATGGCAGCTTTGAGAATCGTCCCGATCCTTTCAATGGCTGGGTAATCAACTCGGGGGTAAAAGAAATTGACCTTAGTCGGGAGGACATTGCGCACCAGGGCTTAAATGCAGCCACCCTTGGCTGCCCCAATCCGTATGCTCACCTTTACCAGGATGTACCCGGTATTTGTCCGGATTCGTTCTACCAGTTAAACTTCTTTCTGAGTGCAGCATCCAAGCATGGCAGTGCGCGCGTGTATGTACGCCTGGAATTCCTGGATCACCATAAAAACCTGCTGGATTGCCCCGCCCTGGAATTTATGATCCCTGAGGATAGTCTTTCCAATGAGGTTTATGCATTCTTTAATAATGCTACCCGCGTGGCATCCCCGCCAGAAGCCCGCTTTGCCCGTATTCACTTCAAACTTAGTACCCATGAGCATCCTGAGCGCTATGTGCATCTGGATGATGTTTCCCTGATTGCCATTTGATCGTTAAATAAGGTCTTTTAAGCTAAAAGCGACTCATGAAGAATAGCTGACAATAAAAAGTTTTGAAGTGTAACCAAATAATTGGGTGATGAATAATGTATATCAGTACTTGCAAGGATTGCCTAGGGTGACATCATCTGGAACCGGGCAAGTAATATTTAAAAAACTTATAGGAGGGGTTTTATTGTGAATAGAGGTAAATCCAGTGACTATGAAGAACAAAATGAACCTGCATTAGAGAAAAAAGACTACAAAAATAAACCTAATGAGCAGATAGTGACCATATTGAAATGTGGAACAGTGTCTGGTTCAGCCCCATCAGCAGGATTTGGTATTGGTCCGGTGGCAAATGGAGTTGGCGGCGGCTATGGATGCCAGTCCGCAGTGCAAGCAGCGGTAACCCTTGATACCAGTGAATTAAAAAACCCAACCGTCAAAATTGACTTTTCCTCCTTAATCACATTTAAAACATGTGGGGATGACAACTTCTTCTTGCGGTTGGCGTTTAAATTAAGCAAGATTTGCTGTGGATCCCATATCCCCCTGGGCACCTGGACCTTTGAACAGGTAAGCCATGAAGGCGGCCCGGGAGTTCAAACTAATGGTAGTGGCGGATATGGTGATTTTATCCAGGAGACGGATCCATTCTGCTTTACCTGGTGTGAATGTGATGATGACTGTCCGGAATGCTGCCGTTATATTGTCGAGCTCTGCGATCAACAAACCTTTAACATTGAATTCTTCACCATTACCAATATAGCCCTTACTGCATTGGCGTCAGGCAAAAAAAAGTCTCATCGTTAGTAAGCTCGAAAGTGGAATAATTATTAAAACTTAATAGAACCCTTATTTTAAGCCCTTGGCTCGGCTAATTGCTGGTCAAGGGCTTTGGTTTGTCCGGTTCTCAGCGCCAAGAAAAGTCGTTGCATTATTATGCACCTAAATGTATAATTATTAACATATTGTTAAGGGGGTTAATTATGTACAAAGTAGGCATAATAGGTGACGGTTATACTGCAGCTGAATTGTTGAGGCTCATAGCCGGTCATGATGAATTAGAGGCAGTGGCAGTATCCTCCACTGATAATATAGGTTCCAGCATGGCAGCGCTATATCCGCACCTGCGGTCTTTTTCGCAGCTGATATGTGAGCCCACTGATTTACAGGCGATGCAGGAAAAATGTGATGCGGTCTTTTTGGCTTTGCCCCATGGACTATCCGTGCCGATGGTTAAAAAGCTTAGCCTGGCCGGGATTAAGTGCGTGGACTTAGGCGCAGATTTCCGTCTGAAAGATGTAGCCGTCTACGAAAAATATTATGAAGTTGTCCATGAGGCTCCCGAGATGCTGGCTGAAGCAGTATATGGTTTGCCCGAAATATATCGGGACAAAATAAAGCAAACCGGTGTCGTTGCTAATCCCGGTTGTTTTCCTACTTCCGCCATTTTACCCCTGGCTCCGCTGCTTAAAGCCGGGTTGGTGGAAAGCCGGGGGATTATAATTGATTCCAAGAGTGGGGTAACTGGAGCCGGTAAGGCCTTAAAAGCCAGTAGTCACTTTTGCGAAGTAAATGAAGGCATAAAAGCTTATGGAGTCGGAAACCACCGGCACGGTCCGGAAATAGCCCAGGAACTGAGTGTGGCGGCTGGGGAAACCGTAGGGATGATCTTCACCCCGCACCTGGTACCAATGAATCGAGGTATACTGAGCACCTGTTATTGTCGTTTGAGACCAGGCTCCAGGGCGGAGCATATTAGAGAGGTATTAGAGGACACTTACCGGAGTGAGTACTTTGTAGATATTCTGCCACCGGGGGTTATGCCTCATACCAAATGGGTTTATGGCAGTAACTTTGTGCAAATAGGGGTCTATGCTGATAATGAGAGCGGTAATGTAATTTTAGTATCAGCGCTCGATAACCTGTGTAAAGGAGCTTCCGGGCAGGCCATTCAGAATCTTAATTTAATGTTGGGAATAGAAGAAAGCAAAGGTTTGGGGGGTGCC
Source organism: uncultured Syntrophomonas sp. (assembly GCA_964647245.1). Taxonomy (GTDB): domain Bacteria; phylum Bacillota; class Syntrophomonadia; order Syntrophomonadales; family Syntrophomonadaceae; genus PHAA01. The sequence goes on from CAZYJA010000047.1 coordinate 11,543, forward strand.
GGGGTACACCCCTAGGGCTAAATAGAAATAAATGACAAATGTTTACGCCGTAAGCAAACGCTTAGACAGAATATAGGGAGGCAACAGAATGAAAATTATTGAAGGATCGATAACCGCTCCCCAGGGTTTTTTAGCCCAGGGGGTTGAAGCGTCCATTAAAAAAGCAGATAAGAAGGATTTGGCAATTATTTATTCGCTGCAAAAATGTAATGCTGCCGGAGTTTTTACTACCAATAAGGTGCGAGCCGCCTGTATAGATGTTAACCGTTCTCACCTGGAGGATGGTCAGGCTCAGGCGATAGTAGTTAACAGCGGCAATGCCAATGCCTGTACCGGTAAACAGGGGTGGGATGATACCTTAAGCATGGCTCAGATTACCGCTGATTTATTACACCTTGGGGCCCGGGATATATTGGTGGCATCGACCGGGGTAATAGGAGTTGCTATGCCCATGGAGCGTATCAGCCAGGGAATTCAAGCGGCAGCGGCATCACTATCCCTGACAGGTGGGTCTAATGCTGCGCAGGCCATCATGACTACCGACATCAGCAACAAGGAGCTAGCGGTCGAGGTTAATTTAGGGGGCAAAATAGTACGCATAGGGGCAATTGCCAAGGGGTCGGGCATGATTCATCCTAATATGGCTACCATGTTGGGCTTCCTCACCACAGATGCGGCTATAAGCAGCCAATGTTTAGAGAAGTTGCTGCGTGATTCCTGTGACAAGTCTTACAACATGATAAGTGTAGACCGGGACACATCTACCAATGATATGCTGCTGATATTGGCTAATGGAATGGCCGGCAACCCGATCATAGACGATGATCAAAGCGAAGATTATCAGACTTTTAAAGATGCTTTGGATTATGTGAATGTGACCTTGGCCAAAATGATTGCTCGCGATGGAGAAGGAGCCACCCGGGCCATTGAAGTTCAGGTACTTAATGCGGATAGTAATAAAACCGCGCGGGTCATCGCTCGTTCGATTACCGCTTCTAATTTGACCAAGGCGGCAGTTTTTGGCGAAGATGCCAACTGGGGCCGCATCCTGTGCGCAGCAGGCTATTCTGGAGCTGATTTTGATCCCGGCCGGGTAGATATTTATCTGGGTGCTGAGAAAATGGCTGAGGACGGAATGGGTTTGGTTTTCAATGAAGACCGGGCTCGTCAGGAGTTGCAAAAAGATCCGGTCATAATAAAGGTTGATCTAAAATCCGGGCCTCACCACGCTACTGCCTGGGGCTGTGATCTTACTTATGATTATGTGAAAATTAATGCCTCTTACCGCACCTAGGGTAGAACAACGGCGAGAGAGATTCAACCACTTATAATTAATATAGTAGCCTGAATTGGGGGGATAGAAATGGTTAAGTCAGCCATGGAGAAGGCCGAGATATTAGTTGAGGCTCTGCCCTATATCAAAGAGTTCTCCGGCAAACGCGTAGTCATCAAATATGGCGGAGCAGCCATGC
>CAZYJA010000048.1:0-4154 GCA_964647245.1 uncultured Syntrophomonas sp.
TATACTTACCTGGACTTGCCCGGCACCTTCTACCTGGGCCAGGATGGTTTGCAATTCATTCGCCAATTTTTCTTTGGCCTGGGTGACTCCGCTAGTGGCCGGTCTATCCAGGTTAGCAGTCTCTCCCGGCGCACCTTTATTCTGCGGCCAAATGAGAGCCAACAGGCCCAGGCACACCACCACAATCAGCAGTAATTTGCTCTTTTTACCCCAGTTGGCAAACATTTTATTCTCTTCTTCACCACTAATTTTTCTAATCCATTCTTCTAACACCTTGTTAACCCCCTTCAAAATGAACTTCTATCCTCTCATCGCCTAGACCATATAGGTTGCGCATAACCTGAAGTAGCTTGCGTTGAATTTCCTGCTGCTCGGCATCATTCTTGGGAGATTCAGTAATTACATTCACATTTTCCACGGTCCCGATGCTTTGATTCTTGCCGGGCCTCACGATAAGATGCAGACTTTGCAGGGATCCGTCCTCCCCCATGGTAGCCTCGGTATCCACATCATCCACCCCCGGCACCAGAATGGCCACTGCGGATATTTGACCTTCCAGCTTTTCTTTCATTAAATCGCTGCTTCTCCCGATAATCTGTTTCTGAAGCTTCTCTCCGCTGGTCTGAATGTCCTGAGGAATATGCTCGTCTATACGATCATCCCATACGGAAATTTGAAAGTTTTTATCATCATATATGAAAGAGAGAGCCGGGCTCAAAACTGCAATTAGAATAAATAGACCCAATGCAAAACGCACAAAGGGCTTGATGTTTCCATCCGGCAACAGAAGTTCCAATAAACTGGACATAATTACAATGACCAGTAAATTCTTTACTATTTCCGCTATTACATCCATATCATCCCTCCTCAGCGCAACATGGTAAGGTTATTGGACATACCCGCTATGATGGCGATCATAATAAAAAACATGAAGCCTACCGACGCGGTCGCCGCCAACATCAACATCAGATGCACGCTCATGCTCTCTAATACGGCGGCTGTTTTGCTATCGCCCATTGGTTCCACCACTGCTCCTACCAGCTTATAAATTAGAGCCAAAGCCACAATCTTCAGCAGCGGCAAAAATATTATGCCGGCGATGAGCAGAACTCCGAAAATACCCAGGGCATCTTTCAGCATCACGACGTACCCGGCTGCTACCTCCACCGTATCGCCCACCATTTTACCTACGATGGGAATTGCATTGTCAGTTACAAATCGAGTTGTACGCAGGGTTACCTTATCAAGTACTGAGGCATATAAGGCTCTTAAGGTTAAAACGCCTACAAAAGTAGTCAGTAAAAACCCCAGGGATATTTGAGCCAATTGGCTGCAAAATTTGGCCATCCTTTGCACTTTGATAGTGTCCGAAATACAATTAACCAGACTGAGCAGAGCCGACATAATAATCAGTGGAAAAACTATGAGCTTAATGGCATTGGCAAAGGCGGTGGCTGTAGTCATAAGAATAGGAAAAAGCATAACCGATGCATTAACATTGCCGAGTCCGGCTACCAAAACCATCATCGGTGGCAGCATGCTTACCATAAATGCGACCATATTATCTATGGTCTGGTGTCCAATATCCAGCACAATTTTAAAAGAACCCAAGGCCAGCGCACAAAGTGCCAGAAAGCAGACCATGTAAGATATCTTGCCTATATCAGAAGCAAAGGAGGTCTGTAAATTTACCATTAACGCGGCTAATACCGAAAGAATAATAAGCTTGGATAAAAGACTGGAATTAGCTACTACCTCTTTGAAGAGGAAGCGAAAAGTATTTTCCAGCATTTTTTTAAAATCAAACTCCCAGTCACCCTTGATAAAATCCCCTAACCATTCTTTTAAAGGTTTGCTCTGCAGAAATGGATTCATCTCTCCATCGATGCGCCCTTTAAACTCTTCCAGAGATTGCAGGTCCAGGTTGGTCAGAGTTTCCTGCAGCGAAAAAACCGCTTCACTGTCATCGGCCGGGGCAGCCTGAACCGCTACCGGAAACAGCAAAATACCTATTAGAAGGATCACAACCAGGACTGTTTTCTTCATACCACAACAACTCACTTATATTTTTTAGCCGGGCATAAGATCCATCAGCGACTCTAGTATGGCTATCATAATGGGCAAAGCCAAAACCGCTATTATGATCTTGGCGGCAAACTCAACCTTTTTGGCAACTGCCTGCTCTCCTGCATCCTGGCATATAACCGCTGCAAACTCGCCCAGATAAGCTACTCCCATAATTTTTAAGATGGTGGCCATAAAAAAGTAGTTAAGGCCCGCGCGTCTGGTCAGCTCCTTCATTACGTCGATTATGGAAGCTATTTTATCCATCATTAATATGAAGATGAAGATGCTGAAAACCAAGCTTAACAACATCGCCATTACCGGTTTCTCCTGCCTAAGAACTAAGAGAAAGATGGTGGTTACTAAGGCTAGTCCCACGATTTGAGTAATCTCCACATTTATCCCCCTCTGTTCCCGCAATTTTTACAAATTAAATACTGACCTTACCGTAGTAAAGAGCTGATTCATCAGTTGCACCACCATAATTAAAACAATTACAACTCCAGCCAGGGTCAACATCTCGGCCTGTTCCTGCTTCTGAGCCTGTTTCAAAACAATACACAATACCGATATTAATATGCCTATACCTGCTATCCTAAAAAGAATGTCAATATTCATTCTTTAGCTCCCTCCCACTTATGCTAATCCAGTCTAAATCAATAGGAGTACCACCGTAGCCCCCAAAATAAATCCTCCGTAAGCCCTGATTTTGCGGCCCGACTCCACCTCGCCGCGGGCCTTTTCTTCCTGGATTCTCAGTTGTTCCTGCACCATTCCGAACATTTTTTTCTGTTCATCCGCATCCGACATGCCCATTTGCGATGACAAAGTTTTTAACAGTTCCAAATCTTCATCCTTTAGATCAGAAATGGTGCGCAGATACTCCAAACTAATGGCCCAGGCTTCAAAGGTAGTCATTCCTTGCCTCGCTTGTAAGGTGCGGCCACATTTCGCAAATAGGGCTTGGGCAGGCCGGGGAGTGAATTGCGCAGCTCGTTCCAAGGCCAACGGTAAAGGTGTATGCAGATAAGTAATCTCCTTTTCTAAATATCCCATGGCCAGCCTAATACTGCGGATTTGCTCCACCCGGTTGCTAATACTTTGGGCTCCCATTAGACCATAGGCCCCAAATCCAGAAACAATAAAAGCTGCCCCTAAAGTTTTCAGCCACAACATAGTGAATCCCACCTGACTATTTCCTCTAATGTACCCGGACCATGACGCCGGGATAGCACCACCAGCAATTCAAAAGCTCCGGTAGCAAGCAGTGCCTTGAGCAGAGGACGTTTCTCGGCCTCGGCTATATTGCGGGCATGTATACTGGTAATCACTGCCACCCCGGCATTTATACATTCCTGAATAGCTTCTATATCTTCCCTTCTTCCTATCTCATCGGTTATTAACACCTGCGGAGACAGAGAACGTATGGCCATAATCATTCCCTGAGCCTTTGGACAACCATCTAATACATCAGTTCGCGGACCTAGATCCATTTGAGCCCGGCCGCGGTAAACCCCGGCTAGCTCAGACCTTTCATCAATGACCACGACATTACACCCTCGGCCCCTATTAGTTCCCAGGGAGAGATTACGGGCTACATCTCTTAAAATCGTAGTCTTGCCACAGCGAGGGGACGAAATAAAAAGGGTGCTAACCGGCTCCAGATCACGCGGGTAAATATAAGCCAGGATATCCCTGGAGCAATCTCGCACCTCCCGGGCTATTCTAAAAGCCAGCCCGGAAAAGTCCTTTATGGTCTTGAGCTCATGGCCTTTCATTACCGCCTGCCCGGCTAACCCCACCCGGTGCCCGCCCGGGATGGTAATAAATCCCCGGCTGATCTCTTCTTCAAAAGCATAGAGGGAATTATCGCTGATCGAAGCAATGCTACGATAAACATCATCGGCACTGACTACATAACCCCGCTTTAGATCTTCCCCCACCATACCTTGCCTATCAAGGGTATAGTCTTTATCGCCAATTTTAATCAGCAAAGGTTGCCCCGAGCGCAGGCGAATCTCCTCTAGCCCCCTAAAATTATGGGTTTTCATTTTCAAGATAATTTCTTTTATTGCCGGTGATAGGTAAGG
>CAZYJA010000048.1:4164-12813 GCA_964647245.1 uncultured Syntrophomonas sp.
ACGATATTGTTTTTTATGATCTCTTCATCTGTTAGATCCATATATACACCCCCCTTGCTGTTAAGAATTACGAAGGAATAGCTCCTATATTCATGATCCCTTAATAAATATTGGACTTAGCAGTAAAATATGCCAGATATAATGTCCGGATTCGGCCTTTTATTAAACACGGAACTGTAAAACCAGAAAACAGAACCTCCCCCCGAGGGAAATATCGCGCGATATTTTCCTCGGGGGGAGGCACAATAATATCATTAAGCTTGACCGCCAGTTACTGCGGATGTAAACTTCTGTCAGTGATCTTTGTATTATAACCCTGAAGTGCCTGATGAATGTTTCATGATTATGATGTTGATTTTGGTACGCATATAAAATATTGACGGTGTCGTGAGGGGTTCTCCTGACACCCGGCCAGGATGGTGAATATAATGAACGGTACCGATCAAATGTTTTGGCAACGCTGGCAAAAATTTAATTCCGAAAAAGAAAAACTGGAGAGAGATTCCAATCGGCTCAGTAACCTGCGTTTAGTTTTCTTCCTGACCGCTGTGTTTATAACCGCGCTGGCCTTTTCTTATCTTGATAGAACCCACGGGTATATTATCCTAGCTTTGCTGATCGGGTCATTTATTGCCTTACTGGTGTTCCACGAAAAAGTCATCCATAGAGCTGAACATTACAGCCATATGGCTAAGATCAATCAGCAATGTCTGCAAAGAAATAACGGCGATTGGGTTGGTTTCTCCGACCAAGGCTCCGAACTTCAAGATCCCGGGCATCGGTACAGTAATGATCTGGATATCTTTGGACCGGCCTCTCTGTTCCAATGGATAAATACCACCAACACTTACCATGGCCGGAAATATCTGCAGAACTTGCTCGAAAGCCCGGTCCGGGATAAAGCGAATATTATTAAGAGACAGAATGCTATCCGAGAACTGGCCGCAAATTTAGAACTGTGCCAGGCTTTACAAGACCAGGCCATGAGCAATGGGGACTATATGAAAAATCCCGAAAAGCTATTTACCTATGCTGAGGCTAGCCAACGACTTTTCAACCACAAATGGTTGGAATATGGATTCTATATCCTGCCCTTCATAACTGTGGGGTCATTTATTCTAAGCTATATGAGCCCAGTGTTTACCGAGCGTATTCCTCTGGCCTTTTTGTCTATTCAGCTAGTAATCAATATGGCCGAAAAAAATAAAGTAAACAATATTCTCGCTGCTACCTTTGCCTATAAGACCAAAGTGGGAGTTTATCAATGCTTGTTGGAATTGTTGGAAAAGCAAAAATTTAGCGATGCTTATCTATTGGAGTTACAGACCGAATTTTGTGGTCATCTAACCGCTTCGCAGCAGTTAAAGGCACTCGATAGCATAGTAGGTGCGGTTGCTTTCAGGTACAACGGTATAGTACATTTTATTGTTAACACCTTATTCTTTTGGGATTTCCATTGCGTTTTTGCACTGGAAAGATGGAAAGCCAGGTCTGGACCGGCACTCCGCAAATGGATCAATAATTTGGGGATCTTTGAAGGGCTGGCTAGTATGGCCTTGATTACGCAATTAAACCCGGATTGGTCTTTCCCGGAATTTGAAGAAAATCATCTGTTGTTATCCGCTGAGGATATGGGACATCCTTTGATTAACGGACCCCAGCGGGTTAACAATAATCTGCAACTTGATAATCAAATCGCGGTGATTACCGGTTCCAATATGTCGGGAAAAACCACCCTGCTGAGGACCATCGGGGTGAACCTGGTTTTGGCTTATGCCGGAGCCCCGGTTTGTGCCCGCAGCTTCCGCTGCTCCATCATGGATATTTATACCTCCATGCGGATCAGCGACGATTTACACAGTGGTATATCAACCTTTTATGCCGAGCTCTTACGTATCAAGATGATCATTGCATTTTCTAAACATAAGCAGGCCATGATATTTCTAATTGATGAAGTTTTTCGAGGCACCAATTCACGGGATCGCGTAACCGGGGCCAGGAATGTGCTGTTGAATTTAAATAAACCCTGGACTATGGGGCTTATTTCCACCCATGATTATGAGCTGTGTGACCTTGAAAACGATAATAGCGGGCGGATAACCAACTATCATTTTATTGAGAGCTATACCGAAGACGAAATTAAGTTTGACTATCTGCTAAAACCTGGTTCATGCAAAATCAGCAATGCCCAATACTTGATGAAAATGGCCGGGATCGAGTTATTAGAGTGACCGGCTAACACCTTCCTCTGACTTATTTCTTGCGGCGAGGTTAAAGCCGACCTCCTGGGCACGCTCTCGCTTTCACCCTCCAGCTTGCATTCATCAGTACATTTCACCCTGAAAATTACGGTTAAACCAATTCCATAGCTTAACCTCGCCTAATCCGGGTGAATGAATTACCTCTATATCCTTTAGTTTGAGCAGTTCTTTGGTAGGGCCGGTAACCACCAATCCATAAACATTAATACCATGCTCTTTTATATATGCGTATCTGGCTGGTATTTGCAGAGTTTCGGGTTCTCCACGATAAATCCTCTTGGCGGTCTGTTCATTCTGAATAAGAAAATCCATGGATTCCAGTACATATTGTTCACGTACAAGGCTATCATCGGTACTAATTGGAGAATGTTCACTCAACCTATTACGAGTTAAGTCAGATAAACCCCACACCCCACGAAAAGCGGACAGAGGAGCCTGCCGGTCCTCAGGATAATGGGGATTAGTTTCCAGACCGGTAGATATTGCGTACCAGGTTATATCCAAATCATAGTCAGCCAACAGATTCTTAACCTCCGCAATGGAATAGGTTTTGGCAAGTGATACTGACATCTCGGCTACGGTTCCTGCGGGCAGAGTCTCCAGGGCCTGCCAAATTGGTTCGGCATGGTTGCTAATGTTGCCGCTAGTCACACCCGAAGGTGCCATATTTAATTGTTCAGGGTGGACAAAGTACAGATAATCATTGAAGCTATTGTCCTGCCACTGCCAGTTAACGTTCATAGATGAGAAGAATTGGTTAATATTCAAGTGACCGATAACGTAATTCTCTTTGCCAATCCGCTTCTGCATAGCGTAGTTGCCGTGAGTTGCAAAATAAGGTTTAACCTCAAGACTGCTGTGCCCCCAACCAGCGCCGGTAAAAAACAAGGGAAACGGGCTGCTGTGAGCCGGTACGGTTACGTTGGGAAAGGTGAACTCGGTTAGTAAAGCGGCTGTCTTTTGAGTTCGGTAGAGGCGTCCTGCTTCCTCACCCCAGTTGAAATACAAGCCCGAAAGTAAGGTACCAATAATATTTAACAGTATGAAAAGACCCAGTAAAAATAAGGCCATACTGAACCGATTTTTATATTTCGCCCGGCGCAATATTTTTTGCTGTTTCTTTTCATCTATCATACAAATATTATCATTCGTTCCTGACCGGCCCATTTGGGTTGGGTTCTCACTTTCAACAACTGCTTTATCAACCATGGCCTGACACTCCAGGCAGTTCTCTAAATGTTTCTCTATCTGGCTTTCCTCTGCAGGTGTGACAGCCCCTTGCAGGTAACGGTCTTTAACGGCTTTAAATTCCTCACAATTCATCTTTCATCACCTCGCGTATTTTTAGCCGGGCACGATATAATGTGACCTTAACATTGGCTAAGCTGACATTTAAAATAGCGGCTATTTCCTGATAAGAGAACTCATAATAATCTCTAAGCATTAATATTTGCCTGCTTTTCCCCTGCAAAACCCTGGTTGCCCGGAGCCATGAATCAAATTGTTCCCGCTGTATAATTTCTGCCTCCGGCCCTGGATCTGAGACCTGGGTTAGTTCGGCAAACAAATCAGGATCGGTTTGAATCTGGAGTTTTTCACGCCGGTACCAATCAACATAGATATGATAGGCTACTTTGAACAGCCAGGGGCGGACCTTTTCGCCCTGATAGCTTTCCAGATGCTCATAAGCCTTAACAAAGGTATCCTGCAACAGATCTTCAGCGGTTTGAGGGTGACCTGAAAGTCTGAGTAAGTAATGATAGATGTCATTCATGTGATACTTATAAACGGCTTCTAAAGAAGAATCACCTTTCATCATTACCCCCCTCTACTTAGAACAACGAATGAAAAACGAAAAAGTTACAGGCTATAACAACCTCATATTAAGAAAATTTTAACATTTGCAGATGCAATTAACCGCATTTAGACTACGTATGGTATAAGATAACAACTGCTTGGGCGGCCAATTTACCAAAGCTAATGGCACAGAGAAGCGACGCACGCTGATGCCTTCCGGGCTAACGCTAAGAAACAAATAAAAAAAGGGGAAAAATGAAACGGTTAATGATGCCGTTACTATTGATGGGGTTAATAACAACCATGTTTTTTAACCCGGTTCTGGCTGTTCGTCCATTGACGGTGCAAATAAACGGCTCGGTGGTGAGTGCTCCGGCGGCAATGGATGTGGTTGAAGGTCAGGTGATGGTCCCCCTGCGCTGGGCGGCTGATAAACTAGGAGCTACTTCCGTACAATGGGACGCTTCTTCGTATTAAGACCTGGCTTTTTTCAAATCAATTTCCTGGTGTACATTTAGATATCGGCTGATGCGCAAAAACTAGTATTCCATTGCACCTAAAAATAATGGCAGATTTGACTTGCTGCTCAACATTTTTAGATTTAAGGATTCCCATTTATCACTCCATTGAATGGTCATCGTGATATCACTGTCTTTATCCGGGATGATGTTTCCTGCACCATTACCTATTCTTAAATAGTAGTCCTCACCAATTTTTGTAAAAATCCCATCGCCGCTACCACCCTGGCCCGGCGCTTTATACTCGTATCTTATATCATGGATAGATCGCGGGTCAGGCCCAATATACTTTACCACCCATTTTCCATTAGAATACTGGTCAAGACGGGTTAGGCCTCTATCATCTTTGTACCAGTGTTGATAATAATCGACAATATAGCTGGCATCCCAGTATAGTCCCTGGTCCGCAAAAACTGCCTCCTGGCTCTTATTCAAGGATAGCATTACTTTCTGCAGGGGTTTCAGCCCCTGTTCAATTTCCGAAATACTATGCATCCTACTTACATCCCGCATACCAATAATTAATACATTTCTGGCCGTATACGATCTGGTAAGATAATTTTCTTTTTGCAGGAATTGGGGTGGAGTAAGGGGCCCTAGTTCCCCATCCCAACATACCTCTTTGCGCTCGGCTATGGATTTAAAAATATATACCAGAAGAACTTGATTACTCTGGTTAAGCGTATAAACAATTGGGGTAATATTATTTATCTGATAAGCAGTAGGGCTTACTTCTTTATTATCGCTAAATTGTAAGCCCGCCAGGGTTAATGCGGTTTTAATATCAATAAGTGATAGGGGCTCTATGTATAAGAAACAAGCATCCGCTGTCTTCATTGACGAAACGCTTTGATCAACGTTTTCTTTGGGCCGTAAAGATTGCCCACATCCCGATAAAGCTATCATAACTATACAAATGCTAATGAGTATTCTTTGCATGACCTACCTCGTTTTCTTTTTTCTCTTGCTGAACCAATGATATTAACGTATCCAGTTTATTCAATACTTGCTTACGATAGTCGTTTCTTTGCTGGAGGTATCGGAATATAAACACTGCAAGAGCAATGAGTATTGCTGCATTTATCAACGACCAGGATAAAACATAAAAATTCGGAAATGCAGGGGGAGTCCCCACGGGAGCTTGGATAGGAATGGAAGTATTCAAGTTAGTCACCTCCTAATTGGCATACAATCAAAAAAGTCCCATATACCATATTATACCTAAAAAAGTAGATTAAGGTCTGGCTTTCACCCGTGCCATATTTTTAGATAAGGGTCTGCCAATCAGTTTCATCTGCTGCAATAGTCAAGGTAGATTTCATATAAACCTGCTATAGTAACGGTATTACCCATGAAAACTATAATTTCATGGGTAATATTGGGCTAATAATTATACCGTTATAATTTTAACCAGTGATTTACCGAGAAGGGTTCGAGCCAAGCCCCTCAGCAATTCTATATAAAAATGTAGCATGCCGTAATAGTCATATCCTGCATTTTTCGGTGGGTGCTGATGTTCCCTTTTCTGCAGTAACCATCTCATTTATAGACGATATAACCCCATCGTATGGAGCTTGCACTGGCCTGCCCCAACATTAAATAGCAATATTAGCGGGTTTTAATGATTTGATGGAAATAGATAACCGCCCCCATTATTGCGTTTTCCAGTATTGTTTGTAATTCTTCGACATCATCTTCCGGGTTTACCTTGATACAAATATCAGCCCAATATTGTCCTATTTGCGGTATCAGGTTCAGCGGTATCATGGCATGGACCTCCTGCCAGCTTTCTTGTATTTCCGAGGCCGCCGGAGACTGATAAAAAAGCACCAGTAAATGGCTTTCGCCCAGCCCCCCAATTAGTTTTTTATCGCTCAAGATGCCGCGATGATTGGGAAGAAAGTAACCGCCCAGCTGCTCAACGGTACCGATGGAGTGACCTTGATTGTTTTTTATTATTATTTCCTGGTTGTTGTAATTAATGGTCCAGTCAGCCGGAAGAGGAAGAGAAAACCTATTATCTGACAGATAAAGGCTATTGCTTTTATAAAGACCACCAATAATCCCATAGTCACTGGATTGAAGTAGTTGGGTAATAAACCACCCCTCCCGGCCGTTGTAAGATAGCTTCTCCACTATCATTTTTTCAGTAGCGGTGGTATTAGACGGGGTAGAGCTTATTTCCGGGAAAGTAAGGGTATACTCAACCATGGTATCGCTGAGTTTATCACGGCTTTTTATGGTTATAGGGCCTACTGAAGGGCTTGAACCACCGGTAACCCAGTATGACTGGCGGACATAATTACTTTTATCTGCTTCCTGGCGCAGCTGGGGCGACAAGGCTGCATATTGCAGAGCTCCATTGCGGCATTGTTCACCCCTGCCCCATAGTTTTATGGCTTCATCTGCACTGGCTGGAATAAGGGTGTCTTCTATTAAAGCAATCTCGGATTTGATTTTGTCCAGGTCAGGGGTCTGAATGGATAGTATATTGGTAGTCTGATCATATTTTACCCTAGCTTTGAATAGGTACTCCAACCAGTCCATGGGCAGATAATAATGGTCCTGGTGATTTTCGATGCTATGGACCCACATACTATGTTCATAGGAGCCATCGTCGCTGGTAATATGTATGTCAATCTGATCGCGGTCGATGGGCAGAGCCAGGCCCACTCTCTCCGGTTTAAATTGTGGCAGATTTAAAACCCATTCCCGGTTGGGCACAGCATAGGAAAGAGGCAGGTTTTTGACCTTATCCGGGAGTGGCCAAATTTGCTTATCCTGTTCTTCAGCACTGTATTGTAGGGCATTAGCATAGGAAGCCAGTTTTTCCATACTATAAAAATCCTGCGAGGTCTTAATGGTTACCGTACGGGTTGCCGAGTCCCATTGTACGGCAGTGGCTCCCAATTGTTCGGCGGCCCAGCGCAAGGGAACCATCACCTGGCCTTCTATCACATTCATATTAGCCGGAGCATTCACCACCGAACCGTTTATTTGCACCGTCACTGGAGGAGCGGCCAAACTATCCGGCATATTTGCTGAATTGTCTAATGAATCTAACATGCTGTCTAATTCGGCTTTCTGCTGTACGCTTTCTTCTGAAGTCAACCAGATACCTTCATTCCTTAATGTTTCACGAACATCATAATCAACTCCGCCAGTATTGGCGAAAACAGTTGTGTTTACATTAAAAAGCATTAATAGTAATACCACACTAGAGATTAAAAGTCTTTTCATTATCAGTCTTCCTTTTTGAATTATTGTTCATAGGTAATTTAGGCGATTACAGCTGACGAGTGGCGGTTAGACTAGCTCTTAATGTCTGCCACATGCCATCATTTATTACCCCTAATCTCCACAAGGCTACCCCGTTTAGATTATAGCGTTTAGCAATTCCCACTTTGGTTGCGATGCTTTCGGCAGTTTCGCTAGGAGCGGAAATGCCTAGGATCAATTTATTGGCAGGTACTGATTGGCAAGCCATCTCTACGGCCTGTTTTACCTGGTTCACGGGCTCGGGCTGAGGACCGTAATCATAGGCCATAATAATGATGCGGTCAGCGATTTGCCCCAAGGCCCGGTAGTCGTAACCCGGATAAGCGCTGTTGGGGGCATGCAGGGTTAGGGTGAGTCCGGTATTATTAGTCTGCAACGCTTGGTTAAGCAGGTTGACAAAGCTGGTGAATCTCTGCTGTACCTGTTGAAGCTGCTCCCCGCTGTCGTTATAGCCCAGACCCTCGAAGTCCAGGTTTACACCCCTGTATTGCCGAGCTTCTTCGCTTATAGCATTTACCGTTCGGTCTATGGCTATGGGGTCATTTAGCAGGGAGGTGATAGTACCATCGCCATCGGTCACATGGATTACCATCTCGCTCTGCAGTTTATACTGTTTGGCACTGTTTAATACCATCTCCCAACCATCAGGACGCTGCCACCCGGTGCGGCTTTTATCAAGCAGGTTACCTTGTTTATCGATACTGTACCAGCCCAAGGCAAGTTCAGATAATACATCGGTATTACCTGCAGCTGCGGTGGGATAGGCCTGTCCAAAGAGGTTGGTCCAACTGCTG
>CAZYJA010000049.1:0-12772 GCA_964647245.1 uncultured Syntrophomonas sp.
TGAAAATACCGGTGATGGCGCCGGAATAATGATTCAGATACCCCATGATTTCTTTAAAAGGGAATGTGAGGTCCTGGGTTTCAATCTGCCGGAAAAAGGCAGTTACGGCGTGGGCATGATATTTGCTCATAAATATGATGATTTCAGAAAAACCCAGATGCAAACCTTCGAAAAAATAGTTCAGGAGGAAGGTCAGAAGATTCTGGGCTGGAGGGAAGTCCCTATCGACAAGACCGCCATTGGGACTGCCGCATTAGCGGTTATGCCCAGATTTATTCAGGTCTTTATCGCAAAGGATACCATGATAACCGATGCAATGGATTTTGAAAGAAAGCTCTATACCATTAGAAAAAGAGCGGAAAAAGTTATTTTACCTATGTGTGAAGATAAAGGAGGTACATTCTATGTGCCCAGCCTTTCTTCCAAAACCATCGTTTATAAAGGAATGCTTACAGCCGAACAGCTTAGAGCCTTTTATTTGGATCTTGCCGACCTTGATTGTGTTTCAGCCCTGGCTATGGTTCATTCAAGGTTTTCAACCAATACTTTCCCCAGTTGGGAGAGAGCCCATCCCAATCGATATATCGTCCACAACGGTGAAATAAATACCATAAGAGGCAACGTAAACTGGATGAAGGCCAGACAGAAATGCATGCATTCACCGCTATTTAATGATATTTCTAAAGTATACCCAATAATCGATGAGACCGGTACGGACTCGGCTATGTTTGACAACAGCCTGGAATTTCTTCATCTGACGGGAAGGTCTCTTCCCCATTCGGTGATGATGATGATTCCTGAACCATGGGAAATGAATGAGCTGATGTCTGAGCCGAAAAAGGAATTCTACCAATTCAACAACTTTGTAGTAGAGCCCTGGGATGGTCCGGCCGCGATGGCTTTTACTGATGGGGTGGTCATAGGTGGGGTACTGGATAGAAATGGGCTTCGACCTTCCCGGTATTATATAACCAAAGATGACCGGGTTATCCTGGCTTCAGAAGTCGGGGTAATCGATATAAAACCTGAAAATATAAAATATAAAGGCCGGCTGGAACCGGGCAAAATGCTGCTTATCGATACCGAAGCCCAGAGAATTATCTCGGATGAAGAGATAAAGAATACGGTAGCCATGCTTCATCCCTATAAGGAATGGAATAATCAACATATCGTCAAGCTAAGCGATATTCCGATAAAGGTAGCCGAGGAAGAAAAGCTAACCGAGGAGCTTATAAAACAGCAGAAAGCCTTTGGATACACATTTGATGATATAACTACCATGATTATACCGATGGTAATAGATGGCATAGACCCGGTGGGAGCCATGGGGGTTGATTCGCCTTTGGCCGTACTATCTGACAAACCCCAGATGCTGTACCTTTACTTTAAACAGCTTTTTGCCCAGGTTACCAATCCTCCTATAGATGGAATAAGGGAAGAGATTATAACCTCCAATAGTATGCTGCTGGGCAATTGCGGCAACCTGCTTGAGCCCAACCAGGCCAATACCGCCTGTATATTTTTGGAACACCCTATTCTAACCAATGAACAGCTCAATACCATTAAGCATCTGGATAATGATAGGTTTAAGACGGCAGCCATTTCCATCCTATATAAGCCCTCAGAAGGGGTAAAAGCTATGGAGAAGGCTTTGGAGATCGTATTTAGAGAAGCTGATAAAGCCATAAGTGATGGAGCTAATATCATTTTGCTCACAGATCGGGGTGTTAATCAAGAGTTTGCGGCCATTCCTGCACTTTTGGCATCCTCCGGACTTCATCACCACTTGATAAGAAGAGAGATTAGAACCAGTGTGGGAATTGTTTTGGAATCCGGAGAACCCAGGGAAGTACACCATTTCTGTACTCTTATCGGTTATGGAGTTACGGCCATAAATCCTTATATAGCCTATGAAACCATTAAAGACCTGGCTGCCAAGGGACTCATAAATGGACTTAATTATGAAGAGGGCAAGCAGAATTATATTAAGGCTGCCGTAAAAGGTATAAATAAAGTGCCTACTAAGATGGGCATTTCTACCAATAGAAGTTATCACGGAGCTCAAATATTTGAGGCATTAGGTCTTAAAAAGGATCTGGTCAACAAGTATTTCACCTCGACACCTTCTCGACTTGAAGGTATAGGCATAGAAGAGATAGCTATAGAAAATCAAATGAGGCATGAGAGCGCATATGATGAAAATTCACCTTATACGGACACCCTTGAGGTGGGCGGATTTTTTCAATGCAAAGATGGCGGGGAAATTCATCTTCACAATCCTGAGACTATCTACATGTTTCAGCGGGCTTGCCGGGAAGGTAACTACAGCCTTTATAAAGACTACTCCCAGAAGATAAACGAAGAGGAAATATACACCTTAAGGAACCTTCTGGATTTTAATTATAGTGAAAGCGATACCATTCCTATTGAAGAAGTGGAGCCGGTTGATTCTATAGTCAAAAGGTTTAAGACCGGAGCGATGTCCTACGGCGCCATCAGTAAAGAGGCCCACGAATGCCTGACCATAGCCATGAATAGACTAGGTGCCAAAAGCAACACTGGCGAAGGGGGCGAGGGCTCCGAAAGATTCACCGTAATGCCCAACGGTGACAGCAAAAACAGTGCTATCAAGCAGGTGGCCTCGGGACGTTTTGGGGTTACCAGCAACTATCTGGTCAATGCTGAAGAGATTCAGATAAAAATGGCTCAGGGAGCAAAACCCGGTGAAGGTGGTCAATTGCCGGGACGTAAGGTTTACCCGGATATTGCCAGGGTAAGGCATTCAACCCCCGGGGTAGGTCTTATTTCGCCCCCGCCCCACCATGACATTTATTCAATAGAAGATTTGGCTGAACTCATCCACGACTTAAAAAATGCCAACCGGGATGCCTTAATAAATGTCAAGCTGGTATCTGAGGTGGGAGTAGGAACAGTTGCGGCCGGGGTAGCCAAAGGAAAAGCAGACGTAATACTAATCAGCGGATATGACGGAGGAACCGGAGCTTCCCCCCGGACCAGCACTAAAAACACGGGTCTTCCCTGGGAACTGGGACTAGCTGAGACCCATCAGACGCTGGTTTTAAACAAGCTAAGAGATAGGGTAACTCTGGAAACAGATGGCAAGCTGCTTTCGGGCCGGGATGTAGTAATTGCGGCAATTCTGGGAGCAGAGGAATACAGTTTTGCCACAGCCCCGCTGATTGCCTTGGGTTGTCTTATGATGAGGGTCTGCAACCTCAATACCTGTCCAGTAGGGATAGCTACCCAGAATGAATTCTTGCGCAAGAATTTCGCGGGCAAGCCTGAGCACCTGGAAAACTTTATGCGATTTGTAGCTCAGGAAGTTCGCGAAATGATGGCTAAGCTAGGATTTAGGACCGTAAATGAAATGGTTGGACGTACGGATCGGCTTAAAGCCAAAGAGAATGTAAAACATTGGAAGGCTATGCATGTTGACCTTTCCAAGATTCTGTATCAGCCCTATGCCGGTGCTGATGTGGGCAGATTCAAATCCCAGCCCCAGAATCATAGGCTGGAAGAATCACTGGACATGAGAAAACTGCTCAGAATGTGCAAGCCTGCCCTGGAAAACCGGAAGTCAATTAGGGCCAAACTGCAGATAAATAATACCGACCGGGTGGTAGGAACGATTGTGGGAAGTGAAATCTCGAAACAATACGGTGAGAGTGGATTGCCTGAGGATACTATCAAGCTTACCTTCGTTGGCTCGGCTGGACAGAGCTTTGGAGCCTTTATTCCCCAAGGCATGTCCCTGGAGCTGGAAGGAGATGCCAATGACTATATAGGGAAAGGCCTCTCAGGTGGTAAAATTATTGTTTATCCCCCTAAAACGTCTGACTATGAGCCAGAGAAAAATATCCTTATTGGCAATGTAGCATTTTACGGTGCAACTGATGGAGAAGCATATATCAGCGGTATAGCCGGGGAAAGATTCTGTGTAAGGAACAGTGGTGTAAAAGCAGTTGTCGAGGGAGTAGGTGACCATGGCTGCGAATATATGACTGGCGGTATAGCAGTTATTTTAGGCAAAACCGGCAGAAACTTTGCTGCTGGAATGTCAGGTGGGATAGCCTATATTTTGGATTTTGACGAAATTTATTGCAACAAGTCCATGGTAACCCTGGAGAAAATTAATTCGGAAGCAGAAATGAACGAAATCAAGGCCATGATTATGAAGCATGTTGAGTATACTGGCAGCCCCCAGGGCAGAAGAGTGCTGAATGATTGGGAAAACTATGCAGCCAGATTTACTAAAGTTATACCCATAGATTATAAACGTATGATTGAAAACATAGAACAGGCTCATCGGGCTGGATTCAGCGGCGAGCAGGCTTTGATGGTTGCATTTAAAGAGGTTTATAAAGATGCTTAGGATAAAGGGGGACCGACGATGGGAAAAGTAACTGGGTTTTTAGAGTATGAAAGAATTAATCCCAAGAAAAGACCTCCAGCAGCCAGAATCCACGACTGGAATGAAATAAGACTCCCGCAGGATCCTCTGCTCATTAAAACTCAGGGTGCCAGATGTATGAACTGTGGAGTTCCTTTCTGCCACGGTGGAGTGCCCTTAAATGGGGTGGTATCAGGGTGTCCGGTACACAATCTTATTCCAGAGTGGAATGGGCTGGTCTATAAGGGACAGTGGCAGGATGCTTACAAGCGGCTAATAAGAAACAATCCTTTTCCGGAATTTACCGGACGAGTATGTCCGGCGCCATGTGAAGGCGCCTGCACGGAAGGCTATATTATGGAATCTGTTTCGATAAATAGCCTTGAATATGAGATTATCGAGAAAGCCTTTGCTGAAGGTTGGGTCACGTTTAGAAAAGCGCGCTCAACGGGAAAGAGAATTGCCATTGTTGGTTCAGGCCCAGCCGGAATGTCAGCTGCGCATTTTTTAAATGCCGTCGGCCATGATGTAACCGTATATGAGCGAGAAGACCGAGCCGGGGGGCTGATGATGTACGGGATACCCAATATGAAGCTCGAAAAGAAATTTATTGCCAGGCGTCTTGATCTCATGCAGGCATCAGGAATAAAATTCGTACTCAATACCGAGGTGGGTCAAGATATCAGTGCCCAGGAATTGGTTGATAGTTATGATGCGGTGGTGCTGTGCGCTGGTGCCGGCAAAGGGCGAGGGCTGGAGGTTGCAGGTAATGAGTTAAAAGGGGTTCATTTGGCGCTGGACTTTCTTAGAGCCAATACTAAAAGCCTCTTAGATTCAAATCATGAGGATGGCAGATTCATTAGTGCCCAAGGTAAGCATGTAATAGTCATCGGCGGAGGAGATACTGGAACTGACTGCGTAGCAACATCCATCAGGCATGGCTGCGCAAGTGTCGTCCAGTTTGAAATAATGCCCGCACCCCCTGCCACGAGAGTACCAGCAGATAATCCCTGGCCTGAATGGCCGAAGCAGTTAAAGGTGGACTATGGTCAGGAAGAGGCTATAAGCCTATACGGAAAAGATCCGAGAAATTACCTTATTTCTACTAAAAAAATTGTCGAAAATGAGAACGGTGAGGTTACCGAGGTACTTACCGTTGATGTAACCTGGGAGCAGGATGCCTCCGGACGGTTTAGGCCCCAGGAAGTTCCGGGCAGTAATAAAATATGGAAAGCAGATCTGGTGCTTCTGGCCATGGGATTTTTAGGCCCGGAAGATACACTTTTAGATGCACTTAAGTTAGACCGGGACTCTAAGAGCAATGTAAAGGCCGAATATGAGGTTTTTAAGACCAATATAGATAAGGTATTTACTGCAGGGGACATGAGGAGAGGCCCGAGTCTAATTGTTTGGGCTATCCAGGAGGGAAAACTGGCCGCTCGGGAAGTTGATAAATATCTCACGGGCAAAAGCATTATAAAATAAAGGGAGATTTGCGGCAAGATGTTCATAAAGGCAGGACCAGCTTGGAATAAGAAATCGTTACCATCATAGTAATCCAGTTATGGAACAGGTATACTGTTGTATGGACAATCTGTAGTTAGATGACTAAGAAAAAATTTCAGTCTGGCGCTGACAAAATAAGGGCAGCGCGCAGGTTAATTAGGAGGAGTATAAGATATGCCGAAAGGATACCTGGTTTTAGAAAATGGGGCTGTATTCGAAGGACAAATATTTGGCAAGAATGTGCCAATTGCGGGTGAAGCCGTATTTAATACCAGTATGAACGGCTATCAGGAGATAATTACTGATCCTTCTTATGCTGGACAGATCTTGACCCTTACCTATCCATCTATAGGAAACTATGGCAGCGGTGAATATGGGTTTGAATCTGATAAGCCTGCTTTGCGAGGCCTGGTGGTAAAAGAGATTGCAGAGCTAACCGGTCATTATGAAAGCCAGTGGAGCTTCAAGGAGTTTATCGAGAAGCATGAAATAACCTGTTTAACCGGAGTTGATACCAGGGCCATCACGCGCATATTGAGAATGAATGGTACGATGGGTGCCATTATCACTCCCAGTTTGGACCATAAAGAAAAGTTAATGGAGGTTGCCCGCAAAGGTAAAGGATTATTGGATACCGACCTGGTTAAACAGGTAAGCCGGAAACAAAACAAAATATATGGTTCGGGAACTACCAGAATAGTGTTGCTGGATTTTGGCACCAAGCGGAATATTGTTAAATCACTACTGGCTCAGGATTGTACTGTAATAGCCATGCCTGCAGCAAGTTCGGCCGAAGAAATCTTAGCCCAAAAACCGGATGGGCTAGTGCTGTCCAATGGTCCTGGTAATCCAGAATCGTGCGATTATGCGGTGCGCGAAATAAAAAAGCTCTTAAATGTCCTACCCATATTCGGGATATGCCTGGGTCATCAATTGTTAGCTCTAGCCCTGGGGGGGACTACTTATAAGCTCGGCTTCGGCCACCGGGGCGGTAATCATACGGTAAAGGATTTACGCAACGGAAAATGCCTTATCAGTTCCCAGAATCATGGTTATGCAGTCGATGCTGATTCTCTCCCTGCTAACGACGTGGATATCAGCTTTATAAACTTAAATGACCACACCGTTGAAGGCATGGTTCATAAGTATCTGCCTTTAATGTCAGTACAGTTCCATCCCGAAGCAACACCTGGACCCCGAGATTCAGCCTACTTGTTCGCTGAATTTCTCCAGCTGGTACGAGGCTGCGCTGGGTAAACATGAGAGATTACCTAGTTGCCGGTGATAGATTCAGCCAGCGGGCATTATTTAGCGTTGTCAAATTGCCAGATCTGGCATATAATTTGGTTATGATAATGATTATCAGTACTGAGGTGATAATTTATGTTTGAGCAAGTTATAAAAGAGAGACTAGCCAGGGCAGATTATAAGTTGACCCAGCAAAGAAAAGCGGTGCTGCAAGTAATGCAGGATAAAAGGGGAGAGCACCTAAGCGCTGAGGATGTATTACATGAAGCTCGGAAAAAAGTACCTAATCTTGGAATTGCTACTGTTTATCGTACTTTGGAACGATTGGCCAGTATTGAAGTTCTTTATAAAACAATTTTTGACGAAGGTAAATATCGCTACGAATTATCCGATCAGGCTGAACACCAACATCATCATGTATTATGTATAGCCTGTAGCAGAATATTTGAAGTGGAGGAAGGTTGGCTGGATAGTCTGGAAAACCACCTGGAAAAACAGGGTTTCGAAATTGTTAACCATCAATTAAAGATTTACGCTTATTGTCCTGAGTGTAATAGTAAGAAATAATATTATGGCTAGCCATTGATAATGATTATTGATATCGGTTGGGGGGAGCAGCGTGAATATTATTGCCGTCGGCAATCCTAATGCAGGCAAAAGTGCAGTTTTAAATAGATTAACCGGCAGTCAAATTTTTGTGTCAAATTATGCTGGTACCTCGGTTGAGACGGTCAAAACCAAGATGATGATTGCAGATCGAGAAGTCCAAATATTCGACACCCCGGGAGTATATTCAATATTTTCGGCTGCAGATGAGGCCCGGGTGGTACGTGAATTATTGGCCCAGGAAACCGATTGCATCCTGAATATTGTTGATGCCAGCAATCTGGAAAGAAATCTGGTGCTTACGCACGAATTGTTGACATTGGATAAACCGCTTTTGGTATTGCTTAATCAAATAGATGTAGTACGTAGTATGGGAATCAACATCGATATTAAGCTGCTATCCCAGCGACTTGGTTGTCCGGTCATCCCTTTCTCAGCTATTACCGGGGAAGGTTTTTTAGAGTTTACTAAAATTATGGCTGAAAATATAGGCCAACGAAAACATAGCTCCAAGGAGACCTTGGTTAAGAAGAATAAGACCTATCCCATAAGCTTATATAGTGATTGTAATTGTTCCGGAAACTGCTTGCATTGCTCCCAGAGCACTGACCAATGCATGAGCGAGGCTGATTTGCAGAGGGCGGGGGAGGCCCGTAATACCGCTAACCTGGTAATGAACAGGGTAAGTCCCCGGCAAAAACAGAGATTGGATAAAATACAGAGAGTGTTCGATAGACCTGTTCTGGGATCATTTTTGCTGCTCACTATTGCCTATCTGGGCTTCTATACATTGCTGAAATTTATTCAACTGAGTGAAGGACCAATAAATATGCTTCTAACTCCGGTAGGAGTTGTGATAGAAACATTTATCGAGAACATCCTGCCAGATGGATGGGTTAGTTCTATTTTTGCCCAAGCGATTCCCGAGGGCTTGATTATCCCGTTTACCATCATTATGCCAGCCATGCTGATAGTGGGTTTATTCATGGCAATCCTGGAAGACACGGGGTTATTACCGCGTTATTCGGTAGCCTTGGAAAGGGTAGGCAGTATGTTTGGATTGTCGGGTCAAGGAATTATTCCGCTGGCATTAGGTTTTGGCTGTAGAACCCCGGCGATTGCAGCCAGTCGTATCATGCCCAACCAGGCTCAGCGTTTTATGGTGGTAACTCTATTAAGTATCGTTATTCCTTGTTCTGCTACCCTGGGAGTGTTGGCAGCGGTTATTTCGGCCTTTAACGCCTCTTTGCCAACTATTATCGGCATGATGCTAATGGTGTTTGCTATTCTGTCGGCAATACTTAGCCGGTTCATGCCGCGCGAGGAGTTTATATATGAACTACCTCCGTTACGAATTCCGTTAACCAGTAATGTGATTAATAAAACCCGGCTGCGATTTGCGGGTTTTTTTACCGAGGTCTTACCGCTCCTGCTGGTGATGAACATTGGCATAAGAGCCTTAATGGACTCGGGGGCATTAGAATATTTTCGCGGCCTGGACAGTTTTAGCAGGTTAATATTTGGAATACCAGCTGAAGCTCTGGTAGCAGTGTTTATTACCATTTTTCAGCGCTACTTGGCCCCTTTAGTCTTGATAAATCTACCTTTGACCTCCCGCGAGGCCACTATTGCTATAGCTATGATAGCCCTATCATTACCTTGTTTACCAGCGATAGTGATGACCATTCGGGAATTAGGTTGGAAAAGTCTGGCCAAAATATTAGTGATGGGTTTGACGACTTCGTTTACAGTTGGGGTTATATTAAATCTGGTATTACCTCATTGACCCGGGGTCATTTTGATATTAATAGCAGGCGGTTGTACCACAAGTATTGGTGATGCCGGTTAAAAAGCATTTACTATTGAACCAAGGGGGGGAAACTATGAACATGAATAGTATTGAGGTTGGACAAAAGGTGAAGGTTTTAAAGATAGAAGGCAGAGGGGCGGAAAAAAGACTTTTCGAGCTCGGCATTATGGCGGGTGCGGAACTGCAACTCGTATCCCGGCATCCTTTTCAGGGGCCCTTGGTAATCAGGGTTGGTAATGCGAATGTGGCCCTGGGGAGATCGGTTGCTAACAAAGTAAAGGTGGAAGCAGTTGGATAGCAAAGCTAACCTTTTTCCAACCAATGCAAAAAATTAAATGCCCTCCGGCTCATTCCAGGAGCAGGAGGGCATTATTTTTACCCGACGGTCATGGCTTTTTGGGCCGCGGCATCATATTCTTTAACAAGGCTGTCCACTAATTCCTGAACCGAAGTGATTTCCTGACAGCGATGAACATTTTCCCCTGCAAAGGCCAATCCATGCTTCATATTCCCCTTTTGAGCATTCGTTAAGGCAATTGCAATACAGTAGGGACTATTTTTATAGTCACAGGTAACAATACAATGATAGGGACACTTGAACGGGGTGGTTTTGCCAGCGTGTACATTGTTAATAAACTCATTGCGCAGGGCTCTGCCTGGCATTCCCACCGGACTTTTGATAATTAGAATATCCTCGGGGTTCGAATCCAGGTAGGCCTGTTTGAATTTTATGGAGGCGTCGCATTCGTGAGTGGTAACAAAACGAGTAGCCATTTGCACTCCGTCAGCACCTAACTCCAAGAACTTGTATATATCTTCGCCAGTATATATACCCCCGCCAGCAATGACCGGGATAGGGTTTTGCTTTTTCTCCACAAATGGCAGCATATCCTTGACTACCTCAGGAACCAACTTTTCCAACGAGTGGTCAGGATTGGTTATTTCCTCTGCTTTGAAGCCTAAATGTCCTCCCGCTCTGGGTCCTTCGACCACTATGGCATCAGGCAGATAATTATAATTACTCAGCCAACGTTTGGAAATAAGCGCTGCCGCTCTGCCGGAAGATACGATCGGTACCAGTTTGGTTTTGACATTGGCATCTAAAAACTTAGGCAGGGTAAGTGGCAGTCCGGCTCCGGAAAAAATAACGTCAATTCCTTCTTCAATGGATGTTGTCACCATATCTGCAAAATTGGATAAGGCAACCATGATATTAACTCCTAGAATTCCGGAGGTTGCCTGACGGGCTTTGCGAATTTCGGAGCGTAAACGTCTTTTACTGGCTTCCTGGTAATTGGTGAAACCATCCGGTTCCAGCATGCCAATGCCTGCCGCCGCAATGACTCCGATGCCACCCGCATTGGCTACCGCTGAGGCCAGTCCAGCCAAGGACACCCCTACTCCCATACCTCCCTGAACAATGGGAATCTTGGCAGTTAAATCGCCAACTTGCAGTTCTTTTAAGGGCCTGATGCTCATACTATTCTCCTTTATCAATATAATTTTATCGGGTAATTATTAATAATGGGTATAACTGGCAAGTTCAGTGTATATGCTATCACTAGCGTAGGCACCATATTGCATAGTTGGAAATAATATGATTAACCGTTTAATGAATAATAATTATTATTATAGCTAATAGAACGGATGAATTATACCATAAAAAAATATTCATTATCAGAATATTCCGATAATTTATTGACAAGTGGAGGGGTCACTGTTTAAACTTAGACCCAAGTATTGTACTTTCAGGTTAATTATCTTAAACTATTATAATTATCTGTGATAATTGGAGCAAAGTGAGGTATTAGAATAGTATGAAAGCTAAGGTACTTAGTACAGGTTATTACTTGCCTGACCGGATTCTCAGCAACCAGGACCTGGAAAAAATGGTCGATACCAGTAATGAGTGGATTGTCGAGAGAACTGGGATCAGTGAGCGTAGAATGGTGGAACCAGGGGGCAAATGCTCCGACCTTGCTTATGAAGCTGCGCTGAGAGCGTTGCAAAATGCCGAACTGGATCCAATGCTGCTGGACTTAATTATCGTTGCCACAGATACCCCTGATTATATGTTCCCAGCGACGGCTTGCATCGTTCAGGCTCGCCTGGGTGCGAAAAATGCGGCAGCATTCGATCTGGAAGCAGGATGCACCGGATTTGTTTATGCTCTGTCGGTGGCAGAAAAGTTCTTGTTGTCTCCTGACTTTCGCTATGTGTTAGTTATTGGCGCTGAAGTTATGTCGGGAATCATTGATTATACTGACCGTAACAGTTGCATAATATTTGGCGATGGCGCCGGAGCTATGATTTTGGATAAAGGTGAAGGCGAATGCGGTGTGATTAATACTATGATTGGTGCTGATGGTACCGGTGCCGAATTACTCCTTATGCCGGCAGGAGGCTCGGCTAACCCTGCCACAAATGAAACTGTAGACCAGAGATTGCATTATCTCAAAATGAGCGGCAATGAAATATTTAAATTTGCCACTAAGATAATGGTGGACACCAGCGAAAAACTATTGAATAAGGCGGGGTTAGATATTTCCCAAGTGGATTTCTTTCTACCCCATCAAGCCAATATCCGCATAATTAATACCGCGGTCAAACGGATGCGAATTCCCCGAGAGAAAGTCATCTTTAATTTGGAACAATGCGGAAACATGTCCGCTGCATCTATACCGGCCGCTTTAGCTCAAGCCAATGAAAAACAATTGCTGAAAAGTGGGTCAATAATTCTTACCGTAGGATTTGGAACGGGACTAACTTTTGGGGGAGCTTTAATACGTTGGGGGAGAGATTAAGTGCGAATTAATACTGCTATTTGTGACTTATTAGAGATTAAATATCCAATAATTCAGGGAGGTATGGCCTGGATTGCGGGCGGCAAGCTGGCAGCGGCAGTTTCTGAGGCAGGTGGAATGGGAACCATAGGCAGTGGCAATGCTCCGGCATCATGGCTGCAAGAAGAAATACGGATTGCACGCGAGATTAGTTCGCGTAATTTTGCTGTGAATTTAGTTTTAACTTCGCCATTCTTAAAAGAAAACCTGGAATTAATTATTAAAGAGAAGATACCGGTAGTAGCTACCGGGGGGGGTAATCCAGGCCCATTTATGGGGATGCTTAAGGAAGCCGGGATTAAGGTTATGCCGGTAGTTGCATCGGTGGCACTGGCGCGTCGTTTAGAG
>CAZYJA010000050.1:0-12654 GCA_964647245.1 uncultured Syntrophomonas sp.
TAGTTGAGGGGGTAGAATCAGGCGGGCATGTAGGGGAAATGACTACGATGTGCCTGGTGCCCATGGTGGCTGATGAAGTTAAGGTTCCGATTGTGGCGGCCGGCGGAATTGCCGATGGCCGAGGGGTAGTGGCAGCTCTGGCTCTGGGAGCCCAGGGAGCTCAACTTGGCACCCGGTTTATTTGTACCCCGGAGGCCAATGTTCATCCTGCCTATCAGGAAAAGGTTATTAAGGTTAGGGATCGATCCACGGTAGTATGTGGAATATCTACGGGTCATCCGGTAAGGGCTATCCAGAATAGCTTTACCCGTGAGTATTTGAAGGTTGAGAATGCGGGAGCAGATCAAGAAGTGCTAATGAAATTAGGTTCGGGACGTTATCCCCTGGCAGCTGTTAATGGGGATATGGAAAATGGCAGTATCTTAGCTGGTCAGGTTGCTGGCCTGGTAAAAAAAATGCAAAGTTCGGGCGAAATCGTCGATGAAGTTATGGCCGAAGTTATAGATATTCTACATAAATTAGGAGGTCTTCCATGTTAAAACTAGCCTTTGTATTTCCTGGCCAGGGGTCTCAGTATGTTGGCATGGGTAAAGAGCTGGCAGATACATTCGAGGAAGCTGCGCAAGTTTTTGCCAGTGCTGATCAGATAAGTGGGTATAAACTGAGTTCGCTCTGTTTTGAAGGTCCCCAGGAAAGGTTGGATCAAACCATTTACGCCCAGCCGGCGATTTTAGTGTCGAGCTTGGCCTGTTTGGCGGTAGCCCGGAAACATGGATTGTCAGCCCAGCTTATGGCTGGTTTAAGCCTGGGTGAATATACCGCTCTAACCGCGGCCGGGGCAATTAGTCTGGAAGAAGTCTTACCGCTGGTTATGACCAGGGGGGCTTTGATGCAGGAAGCGGTTCCGCTGGGAACTGGTGCTATGGCCGCAGTCATTGGGGTGGACAATGCAGTAGCGGAGCACATTTGCAGTCAGGTAGAGGGAATCGTAACGGTAGCCAATTACAACTGTCCCGGGCAGCTGGTTATATCCGGTGAAAAGGGGGCAGTGGAGGAAGCGGCCAGACTGCTCAAACAAGAGGGAGCCAAAACCAAAATACTGGCCATCAGCGTTCCTTCCCACAGTCCGCTAATGCGGGAATGTGCTAATAGTTTGGCCCAGGAGATGGCCAGGGTGAAATTTCATGAATCACCCTGCGGAGTTGTTTCTAATGTAAATGCTCTAGAGAATTCAGCCTTGGACATTCCCAAACTGTTAGTTGAGCAACTCTATTCACCAGTGCGTTGGGAACAAAGCGTACGCTACATGATGACCAAAGTTGATTATTTCATCGAGATAGGACCTGGTTCCAGCCTTTCGGGATTAATCAAGAAGATTGATCGCACCAAGATATTGGGACAGGTTGAAGATATTAAGTCTTTACAAAAACTTATGGAGAAGGTGAAGGAGATATGAACCAGCCGACTGCATTGGTAACCGGAAGTTCACGTGGGATTGGCAGGACCATCGCCCTGCATTTGGCTCAAAATGGATTCAGGGTGGCCATCAATTACTATAATAAGGGGGATGAAGCCCAGAATTTAGCCCAAGCGCAGGAAGTTCTGAGAGAAATTGAAACGGCCGGCGGATATGGTATAATAATTGGCGCTGATGTATCTGATCCCGAAGGGGCTACCGACCTGGTGGAACAAACGGTAGCCGGCCTGGGAGGCATTGATGTACTGGTTAATAATGCCGGAATCAACAAAGACCAACTATTGCTAAGAATGAGCAATACCCAGTGGCATGATGTATTAGATACAAATTTGTCGTCAGCTTTCTATTGTTCTAAGGTTGCACTTAAGTATATGATAAAAAGAAAATATGGTAGAATCATAAATATCTCTTCAGTGGTAGGAATGGGGGGGAATGCCGGGCAAGCTCACTATGCCGCCTCTAAGGCCGGTTTGCTGGGTTTCACCTATACTATTGCCAAGGAATATGGACCTCGTGGAATCACTGCCAACGCAGTAGCTCCTGGTTATATAGAAAGCGACATGACCAATAAGCTTAGTCCCGAGGTTAGTGCTAGAATGGTCGAACAAATCCCGGTAGGTAGACTGGGTAAGCCTGAAGATGTTGCTTATTTAGTGGCTTTCTTGGCTTCGCCGGCAGCTTCCTACATAAATGGCCAGGTTATTCGAGTCGATGGTGGTATGTCGTTTTAGGATCTATCTAATTTAATTAAGGAGGCAATATTATGTCAGTATTTGAAACCGTAAAAAAGATTATCGTGGAAGTAAAGGATATTTCAGGAGAAGAAATCCAGCTTGATTCACGATTTGAAGAGGATCTGGAAGCAGATTCCTTAGACGTTGTGGAAATGATCATGCTAATAGAAGAAGAATACGAATTCGAAATACCTGAGGAAATCGCCGAAAAACTTAAAACAGTTAAAGATGTGGTAGAGTACATCGAAAAGCACCTGGCTGAAAACGCATAAGATGAGGTGAAAATTTTGACTCCACGTAGAGTTGTAATCAGCGGCATGGGAACAATTTCTCCCATTGCCCATAATTTGCAGGATTTCTGGAATGCTTTGCGGGAAGGTAAGAGCGGGATCGGTATTATTGACCGCTTTGACCCCAGCGATTATCCAACTAAAATTGCGGCTCAAGTAAAAGATTTTAATGCCCAGGATTATATGCCTCGCACCGAGGCCCGTCGCATGGATCTCTTTATCCAATACGCCTGTGCGGCCTCCCGACTGGCATTGGAAGATGCCGACCTGGAATTGAAGAAGTTCAATCCAGACCGAGCCGGAGTCTTGATCGGATCTGGAATTGGGGGCTTGGATACTTTTGAAAAACAATGTCTGGTTTTACAAAAACGCGGAGTAGGTGGAATAAGCCCATTTTTTATTCCTATGCTGATTCCTAACATGGCAGCTGGACAGGTTTCGATAATGTTCGGAGCCCGAGGACCCAGCAGTTGTTCAGTTACAGCCTGTGCTACGGCTACTAATTCAATTGGGGATGCGTTTCACATCATTCAGAGTGGGGTAGCTGATATCATGATCAGCGGAGGTACTGAAGCGCCCATTACCCCCTTGAGCATAGCCGGGTTCTGTGCCATGAAAGCCTTATCTACCCGGAATGATCAACCTGAAAAGGCTTGTCGTCCTTTCGATATTGATCGGGACGGCTTTGTTATGGGCGAAGGCGCCGGGGTAGTTATCCTGGAAGAACTCGAACATGCTTTGCAACGGGGCGCCAAGATTTATGCCGAATTAATAGGTTACGGCAGCAGTTCAGATGCTTTCCACATTGTTCAGCCCGATCCTGACGGCAACGGAGCAGCT
This sequence comes from uncultured Syntrophomonas sp., assembly GCA_964647245.1. Lineage (GTDB taxonomy): Bacteria > Bacillota > Syntrophomonadia > Syntrophomonadales > Syntrophomonadaceae > PHAA01. Next base: position 3,342 of record CAZYJA010000050.1, read on the forward strand.
CGCGCTCTGACCGCTGCTTTAGCCGAGGCTGGGATCCAAGCGGGCGAAATTGACTATATGAATGCCCATGGTACCGGCACTCATTATAACGACTTGGTTGAAACCAAAGCATTAAAACAAGTATTAGGTACCGATAGCAATAAAATGTCAATAAATTCTACCAAATCAGCGACTGGTCATATGCTGGGCGCTGCGGGCGCGGTGGAACTTATCGCCACGGTTCTTACCTGTAACCATGACTTGATCACTCCCACTCTGAATCTGGATAATCCTGATCCGGAGTGCGATCTGGACTATATCGGGGGAGAAGCCAAGACCAAGCATATCGAGATAGCTGCTTCTGAATCCTTAGGTTTCGGGGGGCACAATGCTGTTCTTATCATTAGAAAATACAAACAGTAGAGGATAATTAATGGAGAAAATTTTGGATATAAATGAAATTATGCAAATACTGCCGCATCGCTATCCGTTCCTTTTGGTAGATAGGATTATCGAAATTGAACCAGGCGTTAAAGCGGTAGGCATTAAGAATCTATCCATCAATGAGCCCCATTTTGCCGGCCATTTTCCGAATCGGCCGATCATGCCGGGGGTCCTGATGATTGAGGCCATGGCTCAGGTAGGGGCCTGTGCTCTCTTTTGCCAAGAAAAATATCAGGGTCAAATTGGTTTTTTAGCGGGAGTTGAGAAGATGCGTTTTAAGCGTCAAGCGGTTCCCGGCGATAGCTTAATAATTAAATGTGAGGTACTAAAAATTAAGAGTAATTTTGGATGGTTTAAGGGTGAAATCCATATTCAGAATGACTTAGTATGTCGGGGTGAACTCATGTTTGGTTTGGAGAGATCATCTCGGAAGGAAATTTAACATGTTTAATTTAAAAAAGAATTATATCGATCTATCAAATACCAAGAAAGCAGCAAAGGGAGAAGGCAATTTTTCCTGCCCAGGTTGTTCAGCCTGGCTATCTGAAGCTGAGAAAATACAGAACAATGATTTTTGCCCCAAATGTTCATATCATTTTGCCGTTTCTGCCTGGGAGAGAATCCATACCACTTGTGACGAAAATAGCTTTGAAGAATGGGATACTATTCTCACCTCAGTAAACCCTTTGGATTTCCCCGATTATGAAGAAAAGCTGGCCAAGGCTCAGGAGGATACTGGGTTAATCGAAGGTATCGTGACTGGCCGAGGCACCATTGGGGGATTTGAAGCAGTCATAGGTGCGATGGATTCGCGCTTTATGATGGGCAGCATGGGTTCAGTAGTGGGAGAAAAGATATGCCGGGCTATGGAAAGAGCTATAGAGTATTCGTTACCGTGTATAATATTCTGTTGTTCAGGTGGAGCCCGTATGCAGGAAGGCATGTTTTCCTTGGTACAGATGGCCAAGACCAGTGCAGCGGTGGGGCGCTTACAAGAAGCTGGGCTCTTGTATATCAGTGTACTAACCCATCCCACCACCGGTGGCGTTACCGCAAGTTTTGCATCACTGGCGGATATTAGCATTGCCGAAACCGGAGCCCTGGTTGGATTTACCGGCCCGCGGGTCATCGAGCAAACCACCGGTCAAATCCTGCCCGCAGGGTTTCAACGCTCTGAGTACCTCCTTAAACACGGAATGGTGGACCTGGTACAACCCAGAGTGGAGGTTCGTTCTATGCTGATACGCTTGTTGAACGTTCACCAAGGAGGATATCATGGCTAAAAACAAATTTGAATTTGAAGCCCCTTACCTCTTATTGGAATCTAAGTTAGAAGAATTAAAAAAACTATCGGTTCAATTGGATACCGATTTCAGTGTCGAAATTGCTAATATAGAAAAACGGCTGGATCAGATGATGGAAGAAAGATTTCAGCATCTTACGCCGTGGGAACAGGTTTTACTGGCCCGGGACATCGATAGACCCATGACCCGGGATTATATTAATACCATTTGCAGCGAATTTATTGAGCTGCATGGCGACCGATTATATGGTGATGATCCCGCTATAATAGGTGGAATCGGATTAATCGAGGGAATGCCGGTAACCGTAATTGGTCACCAAAAAGGAAAAAACACCAAAGAAAACATTAAAAATAATTTTGGTATGCCACGTCCGGAGGGCTACCGCAAAGCCCACCGCCTGATAATGCAGGCCGAAAAGTTTGGCCGTCCGGTGTTAACATTCGTAAATACCCCCGGTGCTGACCCGGGAATCGGAGCCGAAGAGCGCGGTCAGGCCTGGGCTATTTCCCAACTGTTGTGCTCCTTAAGTTCTTTAAAAGTGCCGGTTGTTTCCGTGGTGACGGGTGAGGGAGGCAGCGGCGGGGCCTTAGCCCTGAGTGTAGCCAACCGTGTGGTAATGCTTTCGAATACGATTTTCTCAGTAGCCTCGCCGGAAACCTGTGCCTCGATCCTCCTGCGGAATGCCAAAAGAGCTGATGAAATGGCCCTGGCTCTAAAGATCAATGCGCAGTCACTGTACGACATGGGGATTGTGGATGAAGTAATTGAAGAACCACCCCGGCAGTATCTGTTGGAATCGCCAGTTTTTGTGAAAAAGCTGGAAGATAGTATAAAGAAGCATTTGAATGAGCTGTGTTCTTGGGATGTAGCCCAATTGGTCGACCAACGCTATCAACGCTTCAGGCAACTGGGTAAATTTAACGAATAGACAGAGCCAGTCAGAGGAGTCAGGGGGACGGTTCTTGGAAAATTCGGGGACGGTTCTTGAATTGAATTCGCGAATTCAATTCAAGAACCGTCCCCGAATTTCCAGAACCGTCCTCTTGCTTCCCTGTCACCTTCGCCCTGACTCTTTTCCCACCAGTATTAGACATATAATTCGTGGTTATGATAGAATTAACCTGTCAATGGAAATGGAGGTGGCACCTGTGCTCAAGTTGCAGGATGTTTGCATGCAGGTAAGTAATGATAACGGGGAAAACATAGAAATCCTAAAAGGCTTGAATATCGAGTTTAAGAAAGGGAAAGTATATGCGGTTACCGGTCCTAATGGCGGTGGGAAAACTTCTATTGCCAAGGTTATCATGGGTATCTACCAGCATAGCAAGGGACATATTTATTTTGAAGATGAAGACATCAGTGAACTCTCTATAACTGAAAGAGCCAGGAAAGGTATCGGCTACGCATTTCAACAACCCCCACGTTTCAAAGGTATAACCATCAAAGATATTCTAAATATCGCTTCGCCGGAAGCAGACATAATATATCTGCGAAAATATTTGCGGGATGTAGGTCTGTGTCCCGAGGATTATTTGGAACGGGATTTGGGGGCGGGCTTGAGCGGGGGCGAGATTAAACGCATTGAGATGGCTCAATTGCTGCTGCGGGCGCCCTTAATCAGTATTTTTGATGAACCTGAAGCTGGGGTTGATCTGTGGACCATTCAAAAACTGCTGGGACTGATAGTATCCAGGTATAAGAATAATCCCAATAAAACCGCGGTTATTATTACCCATAATGAAAAGATAATTCCTATGTGTGATGAGATACTAGTTGTTGATGGCGGCGTAATTACCGCTCAGGGAACCCCCAGGGAAATCTGGCATTTAATAAAAGACGACATAGAATGTCAAGTACGCGATCAATGTCAGGGGGATGTAATTTATGAAATTAAATAAATTGGATATGGACTTGCTGAATACCATCGCGAATCTTAACGAGGTACCCAGTGGAGCAATCAACATTCGACTTAATGGCGCGGCCGTCATCAGGCAATCATCGCCCAATATATCGGTGGGGCCTAATGCCGATGGAACTGGTTTAACCGTAGCAATTAAACCGGGAACTCAAGGGGAAACGGTGCATGTACCGGTAGTTTTGACTCAGGCCGGTTTACAGGATAAAGTCTACAACACCTTTATTGTGGGCGAGGGTGCAGATGCGACTATTATCGCCGGCTGTGGCATACATAACGACAGCCATGCTATCTCGCGGCATGATGGCATCCATGAGATTATTGTCAAAGCGGGGGCTAAGCTGAAATACTTGGAGAAACACTACGGAGAGGGCAGCGACTTAGGCAAAAGAGTGTTGAACCCTACCACCGTAATTACGGTGGAGGCCGGGGCCAGTGCCGAGTTAGAAATGGTGCAAATTAAAGGCGTAGACGATACGATACGTCGAACGGTGGCTCATGTTCACGAAAAGGGCAATCTGAAAATAATTGAGCGCTTACTTACTCAAGGGGAACAAAATGCCGAATCTGATATTCAGATTATTTTGGAAGGCAAGGGTGCAACGGCCCAGGTCTTATCCAGAGCAGTAGCTCAGGGAAACTCCTTTCAATTGTTCCGAGCTGCTTTAATTGGTAAGGCGGCTGGTTTCGGACATGTTGAATGTGATGCCATCTTGATGGATAAGGCTCGGATCAGGTCAATCCCGGAACTCCAGGCAGAAGATGCGGAGGCCGTGTTAACTCATGAAGCTGCTATCGGTAAAATAGCCGGCGAGCAATTGGTGAAGTTGATGTCTCTGGGGTTAACCGACCAAGAAGCGGTAAATACAATTTTGGAAGGATTTTTACGATGAACATAAATCTTTTCAAGACTTACTTAAGGGTGGTTGAAACCCAAAACTTATCCCGGACGGCCGATGAATTTGGGATTTCTCAACCGGCAGTAACCAAACAGATTCAATCTTTAGAAGATATTTATGGAGTATTGCTCTTGGAAAGATCAGGTCGTAAGCTGAAACCTACTGAAGCGGGTGAAGCTTTATATCAGTGTGCCCGTGAAGTTATCAAAGCAGTGGAAAAGACTGAAAGAACCATGGAAGAAATGGCCGAAAGCCGTAAGGGAAGCTTGTACCTGGGAGCAAGTACCATACCGGGTCAATATATTTTGCCGTATTTAATAAAAATATATAAAGACAAATATACCAGTGTTAGTATTAGTATGGACATCGCCGACACCGAAAAAATATTCAACCGGGTAGCCGAAAGAGAACTGGACCTTGGCATTGTAGGCGGCTGGATAAACAACCGCAAAGTTGACGGCTATAAATGGTTGGAAGATGAACTGGTGGTTATTGTACCTGAAAACCACAAGCTAGCTCGCAGCCATGAACTAAAAGTAATCAATGAGCTTAAGATTACCAATTTACTTAATGAAAGATGGATATTCCGAGAAAAGGGGTCTGGAACCAGAAAAGCGGTGGAAGATTTATTGTTGACCCATGATATTCGCAAAGATGACCTGAATATTTATATGGAAGCTGGCAGTACCGAGGCAGTATTGGCTATGGTGGAATCTGGCATGGGCATATCGATCGTCTCCCGGTGGGCTATTAAACGAATTGAACATCGCAAAATGAAGGCTTTGAAACTTGATGAACCTGATTCGAAAAGATTTTTGTACATTATATATCCCCGCCAAAAAGTACGGCGCAAAACTGTAAATAATTTTCTCGATTATTTGCGAAGCTTAGAAGAAAATAATAATGCATAATCTAAAGCATATGAAAAATAAATTAGATTTATTTTTCCCCAGGGTTTGTATATAATAGTCCTGTTGTCCAAAAATTTATTGGAGGTGTCACTTAATGTTACCGCTACCCAAGAAATACTTTGTAACTGCGGCTGCGTCAGAAGGGGAAACATATCTGACTGCTTTTGATGGAGCATTATTAAAAGCGCGGGTTGGCAATACTAACTTATTAAGAGTAAGCAGTATATTGCCTCCGGGTTGTCAATTTGAGCCCGATTTGGTCATCCCACCCGGCTCCTTGTTACCCATTGCCTATGGGTCAATAACCAGTTCGGAAAAAGGAGCTATTATTTCAGCGGCTGTAGGTGTAGGTATTAAACATAATAGCTTTGGAGTAATTATGGAGTTTTCCGGGAATTGTAGTAAAAGTGAAGCCGAAGCCCAAGTTACCAGAATGGTAGAAGAAGCATTTCGGATTCGGGGGCTCGAGCTGGAGGAAGTCAAAATAGCTGCTTGTGAACATGTGGTCGAACATATAGGCTGTGCCTTTGCCGCAGTTCCACTGTGGTATTAAGGGCTATATTACTTTTGGGTTACGGAACGCAGGCCGGAGTCGATGCTCTTGCCTGCCAATAAATTTTAAGGGGGAAAAATAATTGCAACTCTGGGTAACCGAATATCAAACCCCGGCTCTGGGGTTTACTTGTAAAATAACCGAAACACTGAGAGTAGAGCAAACCACCTATCAGCATTTGGCGGTAGTTAATACAGAACAGTTTGGCAAGATGTTGCTGCTGGATGGAATGGTAATGACCACGGATGTGGACGAATATGTTTATCATGAAATGATTACCAACGTGGCTCTAAACTCGCATCCCAGTCCCCGCAATGTATTAATAATTGGCGGTGGAGACGGTGGCGCTTTGCGAGAGGTAGTTAAACATCCGCTGGTAGAGCAGGGCACTCTGGTAGAAATTGATGAGAAAGTTATCGATGCCTCCCGGCAGTATTTTCCCCAGCTCGCCTGTTCATTTACCGATCCCAAATCCCGGGTGGTGGTTGAGGATGGTATTAAATATGTTAAAGATAGAAAAAACACCTTTGACATAATCTTGGTGGATTCTACTGAACCAGTCGGACCAGCGGTGGAGCTTTTTTCATCGCAATTTTATCAGCAATGTTTTGAAGCTTTGAAAGATGATGGCATGTTAGTGGTCCAAAGTGAATCACCCTTTTTCAATGCGGATGTTATTAAGCAGGCTTTTGGCGGAATTAAACAGGTTTTCCCCATAACCAAGCTATATACGGCCAGTATTCCTACTTATCCCAGTGGCCTGTGGAGCTTTACGGTAGGATCCAAAAAATATGATCCGGAACAGCCGATTAATAAAAATGACTACGAACTGAAGTATTACAATGAGGGGGTTCATCAGGCCGCCTTCAGGTTACCCAGTTTCGTAAGCAATATTGTTGGGCAGGTTAAATGATTATGCCGACCAACACTTTGCCATTTTTAGAACGCCGAGCTTCCTTTTTATGCAGCAGTGATGCACTGGATCAATGTGACCGGGTTATCATGGGCCTGCCTATGGACTATACCACCAGTTTCCGCCCTGGTACCAGGCTGGCTCCTTACCGGGTGCGCGAAGTTTCCGAGGGGGTGGAGGAATATAGCATTTATCAGGACCGGTCTTTAGAAGAAATCTCCTTCTACGACGCTGGTGATGTAAGCATTCCCTTCGGTAATGTAGGGGCAAGCTTGCAGAGGATGGAAGCAACCACCCGAGAGTTGCTGGGAATGAAGAAGAAAATATTCTCCATCGGCGGCGAGCATCTGGTTACTTTGCCAGTGATCAAGGCCTATAAAGATTTTTACCCTGATTTGGTAGTCATCCAAATGGATGCCCACGCCGATCTGAGAGAGGAATATATGGGCGAGAGTCTTTCTCACGCTACGGTTATGCGGCATATTCTCCAACTGGTAGGAGAGAAAAACCTCTTTCAGTTAGGTATACGTTCGGGTACCCGGGAAGAGTTACAATATGCCGCCAGAGCCAGCAACTTATATTTGGATTGTTTCCTGTCAGTAATAGAGGAAGTCAAACATAGCATTAGGACTAGACCGGTATATATTAGCCTGGATATCGATGTGCTGGATCCGGCTTTTGCGCCTGGAACTGGTACCCCCGAGGCGGGCGGCGTATCATCCCGGGAATTGCTGCAGATGCTTACCCGACTAAGCAGCTTGAACGTAGTAGGTTTTGATATGGTGGAAATATCACCGCCCTATGACATTGGTGATAATACCTCAATCTTGGGTGCTAAGATTATACGGGAAGCATTGCTGGCCTATTAAGGTTTAAGCAACATGAACCCCGATAAGTGGCAGATTGACTACTTAGCGGGGTTTAAATTATAAACGACATAGCCCAGGCGCGTAAGCTGCCGGGTAAAAAGAAACCGGTCAGCAGGTGACCGGCCATAATAAACTATTTGCTAGGTAGATGAATTCTAATAATTTTCGGCTAATACTTCATAGTAGGCTTTGGGATGAGCACAAGCGGGACAAACTTCGGGTGGCTCTACCCCCTCATGTACATACCCACAGTTCCGGCATTTCCATTTAACCGGACTTGGTCTTCTGAAAACGCTATTGCGTTTGACATTGTCCAGCAATTTACGATATCTTTTTTCATGTTCTTCTTCCACTTCGGCAATTTCCTTGATTATATCAGCTATTTCATCAAAGCCTTCTGCGCGGGCAGTTTGCTCATACTCCCGGTATAAAATGGTATGTTCCTCATTTTCTCCATCGGCAGCGGCGAGGAGATTTTCCTCAGTGGGACGAATATAGCCGCCCATTAAAAGTTTATAAAAGAGTTTGGCATGTTCCTTTTCATTTAGGGCAGTTTCGCTAAAAATACCGGAAATTTGCTCATAGCCTTCCTTCTTAGCCTGGCTGGCAAAAAAGTCGTATTTGTTTCGGGCCTGAGATTCACCGGCAAATGCCTTCCATAGATTCTCTTCGGTTTTAGAGCCCTTTAAATCCATATAATTTCCTCCTTATAATTTATTGGGTTCCCTTCTGGGCAATTCCATTCCTTCCTGGACTAGTCGATCACGCGGTTACCTGACCAGTTGATAGGGGTATACCCAAATCAGGTCACTTTGTTCAGGCCGGCTAAAAATCATCAATTCTTCCATCCCGTTTAGAATCTTTTCTAATTCATCTTCATAGCAATCTTTTGCAATATTATCATCCAATGATATCTGAAAGACAGCTACCGGTATCTCCATCCAATTTAACATGCGTAGTTCTTCTAAACCTTCATCCAAGAATTCCAAGGCTGATATAGGCATGGAAAAAGGAGCCTGGTCTTTGCGTTTGATATGCGCTTCCATCATGCCGATGATTTTCTTGAGTTTTTCTTCTTTTTCCTCAGTGATCAGGTATTGGAACAAAATATCGTATAGGTTTTGAGTCAGTACGATAGTGGTAACCGTGGGAAGCATGAGATGCTGTTCCTGCCTAAGAAGAGTCAGTTTAAAATTTTTGAGCTCCGGCAATTAGTTCAACTCCTTTACGATTGATTACGCTACCCGGTAGAATGCAAGTATAATTAAATATGGCTGAGAATTGGTTATGATCGAAGGTTCTTAGTGGCACCCTACTGGTAATATGACTGGATATCACCGATTATGGCCAGCCTTAGTAATACCATTATCGCCTTTTTTCGGGTATAATACAATTCAAAAGTACAACTCCGCCGGGAGCCCGGGCAGTGATTTCCTTTAATATAACCAATCACTATGTTAAAATATAAAGAATATTTCTAGGTGGGTATAATCATGAAAATTGCGGTTGATGGCCCTGCAGGTGCA